>DATMEI010000907.1:0-5819 GCA_035556995.1 Streptomyces sp. | reverse complement strand
GACCGCGGCCTCACGGTCCGCCTGCGCCAGCAGACGCCCATTCCGCTCGACGTCGAGCTCGACTGCGCGGCCGGCGAGATGCTGGCGCTGGTGGGTCCCTCGGGCAGCGGCAAGTCCACGGTGCTGCGGACCGTCTACCGGCATCTGCGCCCCTCATCGGGACGGGTGCTCCTCGACGGCGCCGACGTGCACGTCCTCCCACCCGCCCAGGCAGCCCGACGGATCGGCGCGCTGCCCCAGGAGAGGGGCAGCGACGTCGAGTTGACCGTGTACGAGATGGTGGCCATGGGGCGCATCCCCTATCAGCGTGCCTTCGAGGGAGCGGACGCGGCGGACCGCAGGGCGGTGCAAGAGGCCCTGGAACAGGTGGAGTTGACGGGTCACACCCAGCGGCCCTTCACTGCGCTCTCCGGGGGTGAGCGGCAGCGGGTGCTGCTGGCGAGAGCGCTGGCTCAGCAGCCCGAAGTACTCGTGCTGGACGAGCCGACCAACCATCTGGACATCCGCCGGCAGACCGAACTCATATGCCTCCTGGGCGCGTTGGGCCGCACGACGCTCATCTCGCTGCACGACCTGAACGCGGCGGCCGCACTGTGCGATCGGCTGATCGTCCTGAGCAAGGGGCGCGTGGTCGCCTCCGGACCCCCTCGCGACGTACTGACGCCGCCCGTACTCCTCGACGTGTTCGGAGTACGGGCGGCGGTGGTGGACCATCCCCTGACCGGCCATCCGCTGATCGCCTTCGACCACACGGGCCGTACGGCGGTCACGGACCGGCCGGTGAAGACCACCGGGTCTCAGGAGCAGGCCGTGCTGAGGGAGGTGGCCGACGACGGAGCTCGGACAACCTCCACGTAAGGGACTAGGAACCGGACTGGACGGCCTCGAAGTGACTGGGACGGCCGTCGCGCTCCACCAGACGGCCGACCTCCTCGGCCTTGGCGCGCGGCATCAGCTGCCAGGTGCCGTCGGCGCGCAGCAGCGCGGTGGAGTGCCACGGCGTCATCCATGCGTCGGGCGATTCGAGGAGCCGGATGCCGTACTTCGGCGACCCGGCATGCTGCGGATGGATGGAGAGCCGGAACGTGCCCGGGAACTGGTCGGCGATCAGGTCGCCCCACGCGCGGCTGCGCTGGATCACGCCGTACGCCCGCTGTCGGCACTCGCGCTGGAGGGCCGAGCGCGACCCGTCGAAGTCGGCCGTGTCCTCGACCAGGAACCGGGTGATGCCTCTGTAGAGCCGCAACGTCTCCTCGTCGGCGCGCATTTCGGCACGCATCTCCTCGACACTGGGCGCGTACTTGTCGTGCACCAGCGCACGCTTGTCGTCGTTGGGCATCTCGCCGAGGACCTGCCGCAGGTCGAAGACGGATATCCGGGTCAGCCCGGCCTTGGTGATCATCGTCCGCAGCTCGTCGGCGTAGGCGTCGACGTCGTGGTCGGGCACGCGGACGAAGTCGCTGAAGATGTGGCCGTCGGAGCAGATGATCAGCCGTGCACCGGGGGCGTGCAGTCTCTGGATGCGATGGCACAGGTCGTTGAGGAAGAGGAGAGACAGATACTCCCCCTGGTCGGGCAGCCTGCCGAGCACTTTGGCCGGGTTGGGCGACTTGCAGGGGAAGGCCGGCATGGTGAAGACGATCGGCTCTCCACGTTCGACGAAGCGGGCGAGTTGGCTCAGCTGGGGTGCGAAGGCCTCCAGGGGGGACAGCGTCACGTCGGCCGTTCGCCGGTGCTCCAGCAGGAGTTCCATGATCGCGGCGCAGGTTCCGGCGACGGTACGGGCAGGTGTAAACGTGCTCATGGCAAAGCTCCAATGATGGTGTGAGGTCGTGCGTATGGCGAGAGGTCAGGGATGGCGGCGGGGACGCCGGCGCCGGGCGCTTCGGCCGCGTGCCGGTGCGGCGTCACCGCCGCCGGTCGTAGTGGACGGGCAACTCGGTGACCCCACGGGCGAGTACGGCCTGCACCCAGTCGAGGTCGTCGTCCGGGACGGCGAGGCGCAGTCCCGGCAGCCGGTCGAGCAGGGTGCCGAGTGCGACGGCGAGTTCGGTACGGGCCACCGACGCACCCGGGCAGAAGTGGCTGCCGTGCCCGAAGGCGAGGTGCGGATTGGGGCTGCGATCGAGGTCGAGGCGGTCGGCCTCGTGGAACTGCGCCGGGTCCCGGTTGGCCGCGCACAGCGAGACGATGACTGAGTCGCCCGCGGGTATCCGGGTGCCGTGCAAGTCGCTGTCCTCGGCGAAGAACCGCCAGGTGGTGAGCTCGAAGGCGCTGTCGTAGCGCAGCAGTTCCTCCACCGCGCGGGGCAGGAGCTCCGGCTCGTCCCGCAGCCGCGCGAGCGCCTCGGGGTGACGCAGCAGTGTCACCAGTGCGGTGGTGATCTGGTTGGTGACGGGTTCCTGGCCGGCCACCAGGAGCTGGAAGATCATCGAGTCCAGCTCCTCCTGGCTGAGCGTGCCGGTGTCCTTCGCGGTCACCAGCCGGCCGAGGAGGTGGTCGCCGGGGTGGGCCCGGGTGTGCGCGACGACGTCGGAGATGTACGTCTGGAGTCCCCGCAGCCTGGCCTCGTAACGGGGACGTCCGGGATCGGTGGGACCGACCGGCTGGACGACCTTCCCCCAGTCGCGGTCGAAGGCGGAGGCCAGTTCGGGCGGCAGCCCGATCGCCTCGGCGAGTACCAGGAAGGGGAATTGCGCGGCAAACGACGCCACGAGGTCGATCCCGTCCGGACCGCTGTCCGCGGGCATCGCGTCGATCAGTGCGTCAGCGAGCTCCTGGAACCGGGGCCGCAGGGCTTCGGCACGGCGCGGTGTGAAGGAGTCCAGGACGAGCTTGCGCATCCGGCCGTGATCGGGGGCGTCCTGGTGGAGCAGGTGCGCCTGGAGCTGGGAGTGCTGTGGCTCGGGCATGATCGCGGCACGTGCCCGCCACCCCTCGTTGCCCAAGTCGTGATTCTTGCCCAGGCGCCGGTCGTTCAGCGCGCGGTGCGCGGCGGCATACCCCGTGACCAGCCAGGCCTGGACACCACTGGGGAAGAGCACCGGATGGACCGGGCCCTCGTGCCGCATCTTCTCGTACTGCGGATAGGGGTCGGTCTTGTAGGGGCAGCCGATCATGGGCACGGGGTCCCGTGTCGGCTCGGGTTCGTGCGCCGACGCGGAGTACCCGTGGTTCTCCGGGTCTCGTACGGGCTCGGTCAGGGACATGAAGGATCTCCAAAGAGGCGTGAATGCACAGGAGTTGTGAGGTCGCGAGGTTGAAAGGAAAGCTGCGGAAGGCCTGGGGCCCCGTGGAGGAGGTACGGGAACGGGCTGCGTTGCGCGTGCGGCTCCGGTCAGCCGGCCGGGGGCCGCTGCCACCCGAGCACCGGCCTGAGCATCGGAAGGGAGCAGCAGGCCAGGGCCAGGGCCAGCAGGAGCCCGGTGCGTGCGGAGGCGGCGGAGTTGCCACCGAAGGAGCTCGCTGCGGTGGCGAGCGCGGGCCCGAGGGCGAAGCCGAGGTTGCGGGAGAGCTGGTTGAGCGAGCCCGCGGTGGCGACCTTGCCTGGCGGCGCCGCGCTCATGGCCAGCGTTTGGGCAGGCCCGCCGTTGAGGCCCATTCCGACGCCCGCGATCGCGAGCCGCCAGGCGATGTCGTACGAGGTCCAGTCGGCGTCGAGCGGAGTGAGCAGCGCCAGCCCGAGGGTGATCAGGACGGCCCCGGTGAACGCGAGGGGCCGGGCGCCGAACCGGTCCGCGAGCCGCCCGCCGAGCGGGCCCGCGAGCACCATGGCAGCGGGGAAGGCGAGCAGGGTCAGGCCAGTCGCCGTCCCGCTGAAACCGGCGTCGCGTTGCAGGTGGAGGGCGAGTACGTAGTGCATGGAGGCGAAGCCCGCCGCGAGGGTGAACACCAAGCCGACCACGCCCCAGATACGCGCCTCGCGCAACAGCCCGGCGATGGCCCGCCCCGCCGCACTCCGATGCCACAGGACGAGCGGGGGCGCCGCCGCCACGGCGAGCAGCAGCCACGCGAAGGAGTCGACGGAGAACGTCAGCGCGAGCAGCAGTATGGCCAACGCCCCGCCGATCAGCGCGGCTTCGACGGCGGAGCAGGCGCCGGAGAGGACCCCGCGCCGCGGTTCGGGGGAAACCGCGGGCGCGGGGGGCCGGGGCAGCACCCGGGCTGCGAGCACGAGCGCGACCAGGCAGAAGGGAACCTTGAGCAGGAAGACGGCCTGCCAGCCCACGTGGTCGAGGAGCAGCCCGCCGATGGTGGGTCCGGTGACGGCACCGAGCGGGCCCAAGGTGGCCGGCACGCTCATGGCCCGGCTGCGCTTCTCGGGCCCGACGGCACGCAGGGCGAGGACAGGCATCATGACGAACAGCACCGCACCGCAGCAGCCTTGGAGCAGTCGCGCGCCGATCAGCCACGCGGCCCACGGCGCGAGTGCCGCGGCGATGCTGAAGAGTGCGAACCCGCAGATGGCGGCGAGAAGGACGGGCCGCAGCGGTACCCGGTCCAGCTGCCGGCCGACAGGCAGCAGCAGGGCGATGACGGGCAACTGGTATCCGAGCTGGGCCCATTGGGCCGTGGACGGCGCGATGCCGAAGCTGTCGCCGATGTCGAAGAGCGCGACGTTGACGATGTTCATGTCGAGCATCGCGACGAACGCGAGCATGCCCGCGACCACGACCAGCGTCCAGGACTCCTGCCCCTGCGCGGCACCGGGCACCGGGCGATCGGCGGTACCGGTCCGCTGCTCCGCTGGGGTGGGGAGCTGCCGTCTGCCATCGACGGAATGCGGTTCAGGTACGCCAGACATGTCTCCCCCTTGGTGCGGCTCGCTGTGGCAGAGCCGATTCCAGAATCGGTCAGCGAGGCGCGGCCGTAGCGGATCGTGGATGATCCTGGACGGTCGACGCTCACCGCCGGATGGGCCCCGTTGGGCGCGGGCCGCTCAGGGCCCTCCCCCATGACAACGGCACCGAAAAGCAACACGAGAAGCAGGAAGGCGAACCCCACAGCACCCACCGGGTTTTCGCCATTCGATCCCCCCGTGCGCAATGCCGTGTCGGGCCGGGGAAAGGAAAGCCCAGCCTCGTGCGAACTCGCGGGGAATCCATGGCTCCGGAAACTGCGGATGCGGGATTTCGACAGCGAAGCGGGGGTGAGAAGAGTCGCAGCACGGCCGGGAGCCGCAACCTCGTAACGTCCGAGGCCGGCAGGGCAGGAAACTTGCACGACATGCCCCCCAACACCGCTTTCAAGTCAAATAGTTGACGATCCGAGTGTTGTGCGTTGTACGGTCCTGCCGGAGGTGGGGGATATGGCTGAGGCATGGAAACCAGAGGACATCCACTCGATGGACGGATTCATCGCGCAACTTCGCACCCTGAAGTTGCGAGCCGAGAATCCGTCCATTACCGAGGTCACGCGTCGAGTTCACCGGGACTGGCATCAGGCGGGCCGCCCGAGAAGCGAATGGCCGGCGCGTTCGACGGTCGGGAACTGCTTTCAGCTGGGCCGGCGCCGCCCGAACGCGGACCTCCTGCTGGCCGTCGTACGCGCCCTGGTCGACGGCGACGAGAGCCTCGTCCGAGAGTGGAGCAAGGCGCTGTACGCAGCCCTCGGTGAGAACGATCCCGCGGTCGGCGTCCACGTCGCCGAACGCATCCCGCCCGCCGCCGAAGGCATGGTGGAACGGCTCTCCCTCGTGGCGGAGGCACAAGCCCGGCTGTTCTCGGCGGCCGGGGAACGCACCCTCCTGCTCGAAGGGGCAGCCGGTGTCGGTAAGAGCAGCCTCGCCATGGAGGTCGGCCGCAGCGCCGTCGCCGCCG
>DATMEI010000906.1:0-10763 GCA_035556995.1 Streptomyces sp. | reverse complement strand
CGCCCTGCGCTTGGAGAAGACCTGGCGGTGGGCGAGGTCGTGAGCGGCGAGCGCGAGCTGCCCGAAGACCAGTCCCATGAATCCGGCGACAGCCAGCTGCCACCAGCTTTCACCGAGGGTGAAGAACGCCGTCCAGCCCGCCACGAAGGCGAGACCCACCAGCGTCAGCCGGAGTGTGTAGTAGCCGGGACGGCGCCGCAGCAGGCCGGCATCGGAGATCTTCCGGGTGAGCCGGGAGAAGTCGCTGCCACGGGCTGACTGCGGGGATTCGGGGCCTGAAGGTGCGGGGGGCACCTCGGTCGCTGTCGTCATGCACCAAGCGTCCCCGCATGAGGGGCTGTGCTGACAGCCGTGCAGCATGCATGTCCCCAGGGGGGCGTACCTCCACACGGATGGTGTAGCTAGGTGCACCCCCATCCCGGGGCGTACCGGTCAGAAGTCCTGCGAAGTCTCCTGCGCGTAGTGTCCTGCGGCCTGTCTGCTCTGCAGATGTACGCGCCGGGAGAGGCGGATCACGGGCCTGATCAGCAATTCGACACTGCCGAAGACGAAGCACCAGGTGCCCGCGGTCTCCCATTCGGGGGAGAAGAACATCACGCTGCCGGCGAGAAACCAGAGCGCGATGAGGATGTCGTTGAGGACGGACGCGAACTCGTAGCGCTGCCGGATCACCAGTTCGTCCCTGAGCAGGTGAAGCGTCAGTGACCGGTCGTGGTCCCCCTGGGGGCTCGGCTGGGACACCTGCTTCCTCCTGGCTGAGGGGTGGAGACGTCTCGTGCGGGCCGGCCGGTGACCGGCCGTGCCACCGGGTGACCGGCGGTGTGCGATCTCACGCGTCGCCCCTCACCTGTCACCCACCCACGCGCGTGAACCGTCCGTGCGGCCTACGCGGCCTACGCGGCCTACGCGGCCTACGCGGCCCCACGCGCGTCAGCCGTCAGCCGTCGTGCGTCCAGCGCAGCAGATCCCGTTCCGTCCAGGTGTTGATGACGCGCTCGGCAGGCACGCCGCACTCCACCGCCCGCGAGCAGCCGTTGATCTGCCAGTCGAGCTGGCCGGGGGCGTGCGCGTCGGTGTCGATCGAGAAGAAGACCCCGGCGTCGACGGCCTGACGCAGCAGACGGCGCGGCGGATCGAGCCGTTCCGGGCGGCAGTTGATCTCGACGGCGGTGCCGGACTCCGCACACGCGGCGAAGACCGCCTCCGCGTCGAACTCCGACTCCGGACGCGCTCTGCTGCCCGACAGCAGCCTGCCCGTGCAGTGCCCCAGCACATCGACGAGAGGATGGCGTACGGCCGCGACCATCCGCCTGGTCATCTCCGCCCTCGGCATCCTCAGCTTGGAGTGGACGGACGCCACCACCAGATCGAGCTCGGCCAGCAGCTCCTCCTCCTGGTCCAGCGAACCGTCCAGGAGGATGTCGCACTCGATGCCGG
Organism: Streptomyces sp.; assembly: GCA_035556995.1. Taxonomy (GTDB): domain Bacteria; phylum Actinomycetota; class Actinomycetes; order Streptomycetales; family Streptomycetaceae; genus Streptomyces. Next base: position 9,326 of record DATMEI010000906.1, on the reverse strand, counting down.
TCAGCAGCCGGAACGGCGCCACCCGCTCGTTGACGTCCGCCACCACATCCAGCTGTTCGCGCAGCCGTTCCGCAGAGAGTCCGCGCGCAACCGTCAGCCGCGGTGAGTGGTCCGTCAGCACCGCCCAGTCGTGGCCGAGCGAGGCTGCCGTACGGGCCATCGTCCCGATGGGGCTGCCCCCGTCGGACCAGTCGGAGTGGAGGTGGCAGTCGCCGCGCAGCGCCGAGCGCAGCTCGCCCGCCTCGCCGGCGGGCCGTGGCGCACTCTCCGCCTCCTCCTCCAGCTTCGCGAGATAGCCGGGGACCTCGTCCCGCAGCGCCTCCCGTACGACCTGCGCGGTCTTCGGTCCCACACCTTTGAGGGACTCCAGCGTGCCCGCGGACGCGCGCTGCTCGACTTCCTGCGCCGTCAGCCCCTCCACCACCTCCGCCGCGGTACGGAAGGCCCGCACCCGGTAGGTCGGGGCCTGCCCGCGCTCCAGCAGAAACGCGATCCGCTCCAGTGCCGTCTGCGGGTCCACCGCTCGCCTCCTTAGCGCGCTGCCGCGGTGCGTCGTCCTCCTACGGTGACCCACCGGCCGCGCCGGTGCGCGCCCGTTTACGGCATCGACAGCCACACCGCCGTGTCGGCGGGCAGCTCGCCGCCGGCCGTGGGGCCGCTGGCCAGCAGCGTCTTCGCGTCTTCAGGCAGCCGCAGCGGGGACGGGCCGAAGTTCACCACACACCTCAGCCCTGCGCCGCGGTCGAAAGCGAGGTGGGAGGCGCCGGGCGGCGAGAGCAGCCGCAGCGGCTCGTCTCCGCTCGCGGGGTGGTCCCGGCGGATGCGCAGCGCCGTCCCGTAGAGCGTCAGCGTGGAGTCCGGATCGTCCTGCTGCGCCTGGGCCGTGAGCGCGGCCCAGTTCTCCGGCTGCGGGAACCAGCAGTCCGCGGGCGCGGCCGTGGAGAAGCCGTACGGCGGACTGCTTCCCGACCACGGCAGCGGTACGCGGCAGCCGTCCCGTCCGCGTTCGGTGTGCCCCGAGCGTTCCCAGACCGGGTCGCGGAGCCGGCCGTCGGGAAGCTCCACCTGCGGCAGGCCCAGCTCTTCGCCCTGATAGATGTACGCCGTGCCGGGCAGCGCCAGCATCAGCAGCGCCGCTGCACGTGCACGCCGCAGGCCGCGCTGTCCGCCGCCGAAGCGGGTGACCGGGCGTACCGAGTCGTGGCTGGAGAGCACCCAGGTGACCGGCGCACCCACCGACTCCATCGCGCGTACCGACTCCTCGACGACCTGGTGCAGCGACGCCTGGTCCCAACCGCTTTCCAGGAAGGCGAAGTTGAAGCTCTGCTGCATCTCGTCGGGCCGTACGTAGCGGGCCAGGCGTGCGGTGTCGAACACGGCGGCTTCGGCGACGAGCAGCCGGTCACGGGGTGCGCCGGCGCCGGGCGGTCCGGCGGGATGCTCGTTCAGGAGGGCACGCCAGCGCCGGTAGAGGGGGTGCAGTTCCTCCTGGTCGTAGTAGGGCATCAGGTGGTTGCGGCCCGGGTCCTCGTGCTGGCCCGGTCCCGCGTCGGGCAGGCCCGGGGCCTTGAAGAGGGCGTGGGCGACGTCCACGCGGAAACCGTCGACGCCGTGGTCCAGCCACCAGCGGATGACGCGTTCGAACTCGGCGGGTACTTCGGGGTTGCGCCAGTCGAGGTCGGGCTGCTCGGGAGCGTGCAGGTGCAGATACCACTCGCCGTCGGCGGTCCGTGTCCAGGCGGGGCCGCCGAAAGCGGAGCGCCAGTCGTTGGGAGGCTCCGCGCCGTCCGGGCCGCGCCCGGGCCGGAAGAAGTAGCGGTCCCTTGCGGGGTCTCCGGGGGAAGCCTCAAGTGCCGTACGGAACCAGGGGTGTTCGGAAGAGGTGTGGTTCGGGACGAGGTCGATGAGCACGCGCAGCCCCAGGGCGTGCGCCTCCGCGTTGAACGCGTCCAGGTCCTCGACCGTTCCGACGTCGGACGCCACAGCGGTGTGGTCGCTGATGTCGTAGCCCGCGTCGATGAGCGGCGACGGGTAGAAGGGCGTGAGCCACACCGTGTCGACGCCGAGTTCCCGCACGTGGGGCAGGCGCTGCCGCGCCCCGGCGAGGTCGCCGACGCCGTCACCGCCGGAGTCGGCGAACGAGCGCGGGTGTATCTCGTAGCAGACGGCGTCGCGCCACCAGTCGTCACCGCTCATGCGACGACACTGCCATGGGGGGTGCGCATGCCCTGCTGCGGGTCCGCCCCGCCGCCCGCGCCCGCTGGAAGGCGGCCGGCCCTTGCACCGGTACGGGCATGCGCGGATACCGTCCTGGCCACGACCGACGACTTCCGCGGGGGCTGACCATGGACGTGTACTTCAACGAAGCGGCCACCGATGCGGTCCCGGACAGGCCGCCCTCCCCGCGTTGGTTCCACCGCCGTCTGCCCGGATACCGGCCGTCTCCGCTGGTGAGATGCCCCGAGCTGGCCGCCCTGCTGCACGTGGGGGAGGTCTGGGTGAAGGACGAATCGAAGCGCCTCGGCCTGCCGTCCTTCAAGATGCTCGGCGCATCGTGGGCGACGTACAGGGCCCTGGAGGAACGGGCCCGGGGCGCTTTCGGCGACTGGAACACCTTCGGTGAACTGCAGGCCGGAGTGGCCGCACTCGGTCCGCTGACGCTCGCGTGCGCCACTGACGGCAATCACGGACTCGCGGTGGCCAGGATGGCCCGCCTGCTCGGACTGTCCGCACATGTACTCGTGCCCGCCGGGGTGGCACCGGCCCGCATCGACGCGATCGCGGACGAGGGTGCGCGGGTCGAGACCGTCCACTCGACGTATGACGAGGCAGTCGCCAAGTCGGCCGAACTGGCAGACGACGACACCCTCGTCATCTCGGACACCTCGTGGCCCGGCTACGAGCGGATTCCACGCTGGGCGATCGAGGGCTACGCCACGATCTTCGAAGAGACCGACGAGCAACTCAGCGGCCACAGCGCCGATCACGTCGTCGTCCAGATGGGCGTCGGCGCCTTGGCCGCCGCCGTGACACGCCACTTCCGGGGCGGGCAACGGCCCGCACGCGTCATCGGAGTCGAACCCGCCGACGCGGCCTGTGTCATGAAGTCCCTGGCGTGCGGGGTCCCGACCGGGGTGCCCGGCCCGCACACGTCCGTCATGGACGGTCTCAACTGCGGCCTCCCCTCAGGCGTGGCCTGGCCGGCCCTTCGTGAAGGACTCGACGCGACCGTGACCGTCGACGACGACGCGACCGCCGAAGCGATGCGCCGGCTCGCCGAGTTGCAGATCGACTCGGGTCCCAGCGGTGCGGCAGGGCTGGCCGGAATCACCTCGCTCCTTTCGAGCTCATACGCCGAGGAGGCACGCGAGAGGCTGGAGTTGTCCACCGGCAGCAGCGTCCTGCTCATCAGCACCGAAGGACCCACCGTCGTGTGACGGCACGCGGCGACCGCTGCCGGCCACCGGCCACCGGCGACTCCGCACCGCAGCGCACCGCGCGCGGAATCGCCGGCATGCCCCGGCTCGTGTTCAGTCCGTACGTTCCAGGCGGGCGACGCCGATGTGCGCGTCGGCCATGCCGTAGAAGACGTACCGCACGCCGTCGATCTCCTCGATCGCCGTGGGGAAGACGACGTTCGGCACCGTGCCCGATCGCTCCTCCTCCGTCTCCGGGGCCATCAGCGGCTCCGAGGAGCGTGCGAGGACCCTCGCCGGGTCCGACGGGTCGAGGATCATCGCGCCCGCCGCGTAACTGACTTGCTGGTTGGGCACGAAGGGGTCCTTGATGCTGCCCGATACGCCGTGGTGGATCAGCAGCCAGCCCTCCTCGACCTGGATGGGGGCCGGTCCGGCGCCGATCTTCAGGCTCTCCCACGGGTGTTCGGACAGGGCGACGAGACGGTGGTCGCGCGGCCTGGTCAGCGCCGTGATGTCCTTCTCGGCCTCGGCGACCGGTACGTACGAGATCCAGATGCCGGGACGTTCGTCGCTGATCCCCGCCGGCAGGTGCACGCCCTCGCCGGGGCGGAACCAGGACAGGTCCCACATGGGCCGGTGCAGCATCGCGTACGACGGTTCGCCGTCCGGGCCGGGGACGGGCACCGGGAAGTGCACGACGTCCTTGTTGGGGAAGAGGTTGAGGTCGGTGTCCAGACCGGGCTGGTAGGCGAACTGGAGGGGGCCCAGGCGCCGCCACTCCCTGAGGTCCGTGGAGACGGCGAGCGCCGGCTTGGGCCCGAGCGGGCCGTAGGCGACGTACGACATCACGTACTGCCCGAGGCTCGGTATCCACGTCACACGGGGGTCTTCGACTCCCGCGTTGTTCTTGCCGCGTTCCCAGCCCGCGTCGGGTGCGAGGACCACACCGCGCCGGGTGACGCCCGTCGGTACGCCGTCGGTGAGCGTCACTTCGGCTAGTCCGACGCGCGAGACGTTGCCCTCGGCGACGAGCCGGGGCAGCAGGTGCAGGGCGCCGTCCTCCGTACGTCCGGATGCGGGGTTGAGCACACCTTCCGCCTCCAGCGGGTCCCCCGGGGAGGGCGACATCACGACGCCTTCGCGGACGAGCCGGAACGGGATGCCCGTGGAGCCGGTGGCGTCGGTGTGTGTGGTGGTGCGGTCGTGCACGGTGCGATCAGCCCTTTATTCCGGAGTCGATGTTGGTCTGGGTGAAGTGGCGCTGGAAGAGGAGGAAGAGCACGACTGCCGGGACAGCCAGGACACATGCCCCGGCCATGACGGCGCCCGTCGGGTTCTCCACGGTGCCGCGCAGATTGCTCACGAAGCCCGCCAGGGAGACGGCGAGCGGCTGCATGCCGACGTCCTTGGTCACCAGGAACGGCCACAGGAACTCGTTCCAGGGGCCGATGAAGGTCAGCAGGGTGCCGGTGAGCAGGGCGGGGCGGGCCAGGGGGAGGGCGACGCGCCACAGGATGCGCAGTTCGCCGGCACCGTCGATCCGCGCCGCCTCGAAGAGTTCGGAGGGGAGCTGGAGGAAGAACTGACGGAAGAGGAAGACGGCCGTGGAGTTGATCGCGAAGGGCAGGATCATCCCCAGATAGCTGTCGCCCAGTCCGTAGTCGCGCACCACCAGCACGTACAGCGGCAGCATCAGCAGCTGGAACGGAATGGTCTGTACGAGCAGCAGCGTGGCGAAGAGCGTGCCGCGGCCGCGGAAGTGCAGCCGGGCGAGGCCGTATCCGGCGAGTACGCCGAACACGAGGGTGCACAGCAGCACGCCCATGGTGAAGACACCGGAGTTGAGCAGTGAAGTGCCCAGCGAGATGGCGCCGTTGATGGCCTCGTAGTTCTGCGTCCCGCTGCTGCCGGGGAGCGGGATCACCGATCCGAGATCGCCCGTGGTCGCCTTCTGCAGCGACTCGCCGAACATGTAGAGGAACGGGAAGAGGAAGGCCACGGCGCCCGCCAGGAGCACCACCATCCGCAGCGGACGGCCGGAGTTGCGGCTCTTGGTCACGGCGTCAGGCCCCCTTCATGTCGGTCTTGTCGTTCTGCTCGGTGAACCTGCGGGCGATGAGGGAGAGCGTCACCACGGCCAGCACCAGTACGACGCCCAGCGCCGCGGCGAAGTCGGGATGCGCCTGCTCGATGCCCTTCTGGTAGAGGATCAGCACCGGCGAGGCCGAGGCGTGATCGGGTCCGCCGCCGCCGGTGAGCAGATACGGCTCGGTGAAGAGGTTGGCGCCGGTGATGATGGCGAGCACCGTGACGAGGGTGGTGGCGTGACGTACGCCGGGGACCGTCACCGTCAGGAAGGTTTTGATGCGGCCCGCGCCGTCGACGGATGCCGATTCGTAGAGCTCTCCGGGGACGTTCTGCAGCGCGGCCAGATAGAGCATCACGAAGAAGCCCAGGTTCTTCCACGTGACGAAGACCGCCACGACGGGCATCGCCAGCGTCGAGTTGACCAGCCATGACGGGTCGGGGGCGAGACTGCCCAGTGCCTGGCTGACCAGTCCGTCGGTGCCGAACAGGTAGGCCCACACCGCGACGAGGGCCACGCTCGCGGTGACGTACGGCAGGTAGTAGGCGGCGCGGAAGAAGGCGCGGAAGGGCAGCTTGGCGTTGAGCGCCGAGGCCAGCACGAGGGAGAGCAGCACGGTCAGCGGCACATTGATGACGAGGAAGACCGCGATGTTCAGGAAGGACTGCTGCACCACCGGATCGGTGAGGACGTCGCGGTAGTTGCTCAGCCCCACCCACGGTGCGTCCACTTCCGTGCCCGGTGCCGTGAAGTAGAAGCGGTGGAAGGACATCCACACCGTGTAGCCGAGTGGCACGGCGAAGACCACGAGCAGGAACAGCGCGTACGGGGAGACGAACAGCGCGCCCAACTGCGGCCTGCGGCTTCGCGGTCGGGGCCTGGGGCTACGGCTGGGCAGGCCCGGCCCGGGCTCCTCGGTGCGCGATATGAGGGGGAGGCTCATCGGGGGGACCTCAGTATTCGTCGAGGATCTGGGAGACGTCGCGCGAGGCGTCGCGCAGGGCGGGCCCGGGCTGCTGCCGGCCGAAGACGACGGACGCGGTCCACTTGTCCCGGACGGCCTGCCACATGTCGATGGAGCCGGCGACGCTCGGGACCTCGACGGTGCGGTCGGCCTGTTCGGCGAACTTCTTGTAGCCGGGGTTCTTCTCGAAGTACGGCCCGTAGGTGTCCTGCAGGTCCGGGCGCATCGGCATCTGCCCTGTGGTCTTGAGGAATTCGCCGTCCTGCTTCTTGGACGTGGCGAACTTCAGTACGTCCCACGCGGTGGCCCGGTTCTTGCACGCGCTGAACATCGAGACCGACTTCTCGTCGGAGTAGGTGCTGGTCTCCGCGAGCGGCCGGCCCTCGGAGGTCGGCACCGGCACGACTCCCCAGTCGATGCTGCCCTTGTACACAGCGACGGCCCACGGACCGGCGATCGCCATCGCGGTCTTGCCCTCGGCCATCGCATCGCCCGGGAACAGCTCCTGCGGCGCCAGCTTGTCCCGGTAGACCGTCCGCCAGAAGTTCACGACCCTGCGGCCCGCGGGGGTGTCGAACTGCGGCTTGCCGTCCTTGACGAGCGGCTTGCCCCCGCTCTCCGCGATGAAGGACGCGTAGAAGTCGAACCACGACTGGAAGAACTCCGAGCTGGGAGCCGGCCAGATCGCCGACTTGGCGGCGCCGCTGCGGACGATCTTGCGTGAGCTGTCCAGGAAGTCCTCGTACGTGGACAGCTTCGGGTCTTCGGGATCGAGGCCGGCCTTTTTGAACAGCTTCTTGTTGTAGAGGATCATCACCGGGTTGCTCTTCCACGGCAGTTGGTAGAACTTGCCGTCCTCGGAGCGGTACTGGCCGGCGCGTTCGCCCGTACGCGAAGTGACGTAGCGCTCGCCGCCGGGGAAGTCGCCGAGAGGGACAAGGCCCGCCTGCTTCTGGAACTGCGGCACCGAGGCCGGCGAGGTGTTGAAGACCAGACAGGCACTGCTGCCGGCGACGATCGACGCGCTCAGCGCCTCCTCGGAGGACTTGCCCGCGGGTATCTGCTGAGCCTTGATCCGCTCCTTGGGGTGCGCCTTGTTCCACTCGGCGACCATCTTCTCGCCCCAGGCGACCTCCTGGGCGTTGTTCGACAGCCACACGGTGATGGGCCCCCGTGCCGAGGCCGCCGTAGCGCTGTCAGGCGCCGTACGGGCGCAGCCCGCGCTCGCGCCGGTGAGCGCGAGCGCCAGCAGCGCCGCTCCCGTCTTCCTCAGCAAGGCTCTCTCCGTACTGTCGGTCCGCCTTTGGTACGTGCGGTGCGTGCAGTTCCTGCCGTTGGTGCGGTGCCGGTGGTTGGTGCGGTGCTCTCCTCGGGAGCCGGCCCGATCGAGGCGCGCGGCAGCAACTCGGCGGGTGGGAGCTCGACATCGTCGGCCCGCCCGTCTGCGATGACCGCGTCCAGCGCGCGTGCCGCCGCCGCACCCCAGCCCAGGGCGTCCGCCCGAGCGGACGCGAGCGGCGGGTGGGTGTAGGCGGCGAGCGGGGTGTCGTCGTAGCCGACGACTGACAGGTCCTCCGGTACGGACAGGCCCAGTTGGTGGGCGACGGCCAGGCCGGCGGTCGCCGACAGGTCGTTCGCGTAGACGATCGCGGTGGGACGTTCCCTGCCGTCCCTGCCGTCGAGCGCCAGCAGTTCGCGGGTGGCGGCTGCTCCGCCGTCGGCGGTGAACCCGCCGGGCAGTACGGGCCCGGGGGTCAACCCGGCGTCGCGTACGGCCAGTTCCCACGACTCCTGGCGGCGCCGGGAGTGCCGGAACTCCTGCGGCCCTGCCACATGGGCGATGCGCCGGTGCCCCAGCTCGACCAGAAGCTCGACGGCGGAGGCGAAGGCGGGCCGGTCGTCCAGGCTGACCGAGCACAGCCCTTGCGCGCAGTCGGGATCGCCCACCACCACGGCGGGCAGGCCGAGTTGCGTGACCAGCGACGGGCGCGGGTCCTCGACGCGCATGTCGGTGAGCAGCACACCGTCGACCCGGCGGTCTGCGGCCAGCCGCTGGTACGCCGCTGCTTCGTCGTCGGGTCCTGTGACGTGCAGTACGAGCGAGTCGCCCCGCGGTGAGAGCACCGACTCGACGCCCGCGATGAAGGCGGGGAAGAAGGGGTCGGCGCCGATCGCGTCGGTCTCCCGCGTCAGTACGAGGCCCAGCGCGCCTGCCTTGCCCTGCGACAGCGCCTGTGCGGGACGGCTGGGGCGCCAGCCGAGTTCAGCGGCGGCGGCGAGGATGCGCGACTTGGTCGCCTTGGCGAGACCTGGACGTCCGTTCAGCGCGAAGGAGACGGCGCTGGGGGAGACCCCCGCCAGTTTCGCCACGTCCGCGATCGTGGGACGCCGATCCCGTGCTGCCATGAACTCAAGTCCGTCCGTACGCCGATGAGTTGCGCGTTATGTGTTGTTTAAACCGCTTTAACGACTGCGCAATGACTGCACTCAACCGGATCCCTGTGACACGTGTCAACGGTTCTGCGCGTGCGACTTCACCGGCCACGCGGCCGGGGACGCCTCCCTTACCTCGCAGGTAATCGACCCGTCACGGTGCGCCGCCCAGGCTTGGAGGAGGCGGCCCCGGACCGGCGCACTCCGGCCCGGGGCCCGTCCATACCTTGATCGTCGACCGAGGGAGCACGCCATGAACCGCTACGAGTCCGCCGTCGCCCGCTACTTCGAGGCCTGGAACGCCGAAGCCCCCGAGCAGCGGGAGAAGAGCGTCGCCGCCGCCTGGGCCCTGGACGGCTCCTACACCGACCCTCTCGCCGACGCACGGGGCCACGAGGAACTGGCCGCTGTGATCGCCGCCGTG
>DATMEI010000905.1:0-5794 GCA_035556995.1 Streptomyces sp. | reverse complement strand
GTTCTGTCATGCTCATGCACGGCCGGGTCCGACGTGCGGACCGGTCCCCCCACGGAGGTATGAAATGCGTCGGAGACTCACAGCGGGTCTGGTCGTTTCATCTGCTTCGCTCCTCGCCGTCCTCGGCTCCGCGACGACCGCCGTCGCCGACCCGGCCGACAAGCCCCAGGTCCTCTCCAGCTGGACCCAGACCGACGCCGGAAGCCAGAGCGCCTTCCTCGCGGCCCAGGCAGACCAGGGCTCCTGGGGCGCCTACAACTTCGACTGGTCGACGGACGTCTGCTCCTCGTCCCCCGACAACCCGTTCGGCTTCCCCTTCGAGAACGGCTGCATCCGGCACGACTTCGGATACCGCAACTACAAGGCGCAGGGCACCTTCGAGGCCAACAAGGACCGCATAGACAGCGCCTTCTACGAGGACCTCAAACGTGTGTGCGCCGGTTACAGCGGCGGCACCCAGGCCTCCTGCAATGCTCTGGCCTGGACGTACTACCAGGCAGTGGTGATTCTGGGCTTCGAGAAGGCCAGCCCGGTGGGCTGAGCCGCACAGCGCCGATCACAAGCGAGGGCCTTCCGTACGCCTGTACGGAAGGCCCGAGTGCGTCACACTGCCGGCGGAACGGCTCTCAGACGCTGTCCGCCAGTTCCATGCGTCCCTGCATGCGCGCGCAGTTCGCACAGCAGAAGTAGCGTCCCTCGGCCTCCAGGCCGTGCCCCAGAATGCGGCACCCGCAGTTCTCGCAGATCGGGGCCATCTTCTGTGCGGCGCATTCGAAACTGTCGAAGATGTGCACCGCGCCGGCGGCACGGACTTCGAAGGTGGCCTGGTAGTCGTTTCCGCAGACCTCACATACGGCCATGTCATGGCTCCTCGGGTGGAGTGGAAGCGGATCTGTTGTTCGCAGCTTTGCCGGTACGTGTCGCTGGTGCCGCGCGGCGCCGCGTGAGCGCCCCGCTCCCGCCTCGTGCGAAGCGCGAGCCGTGGAGAGCCCCGAGTAGCACAGTCCGGTGCGCTCAAACCTGACCGACCACCAGGCGGCCGAGCCCTCCGCAGAAAAGTGCCCTGTCCGGAGGAGATTCCCCCGGACAGGGCACCGTCACCTGTGAGGCGTCTTCATGACGTCACTTCAGCCGTCACTTCAGCCGTCACTTCACAAGGTCACTTGATGACCTTGATCCGGTCCGCCTTCGGCGGGGCCAGCGGGTCGGACTCCGATGAATGCTCGCCGAAGTAGGCCTCCAGCGCGTCCAGGTCGGAGGAGCCGACGAGCTTGTCCTTGCCGTCCTTGAAGACAGGGAAGCTGTCGCCGCCGCCCGCGAGGAACTCGTTCATCGCGACACGGTAGTTCCCGGCGGGGTCGATGGCCTTGCCGTCCAGCTTCACCGAGTCCTCGACGACGCGGTTCTCGCCGGACTTCGTCAGGTCCAGGGTGTAGGTGAAGCCGTCCGAGACCTGAAGGATCTTCGGCGACTCCTCGTTCGCCCCGCTGACCTGCTGCTGAAGGGCGGTGATCAGCTGTTCGCCGGTGAGGTCGATCGCCGTCATCATGTTGGTGAAGGGCTGCACGGTGAAGCCTTCGCCGTACGTCACCACACCGTCGCCCTCGCTGCCCGACTGCGCATGGGTGAGATCGGACCGGATACCGCCGGGGTTCATCAGCGCCAGCTGCGCACCGCCCTTGTCCTCCGGTGCCATGGCCTCCAGTTGGGCGTCGGCGATGAGATCACCGAGCGGCGACTCGGGTGTGGTGGCGCCCCGGCCCTCGATGTCGTCGGAGATGTGGCCGATGGGCTTGTTGGCGACGGGCTCCGCAAGCTTGTTCCAGCGCGTGATGAGCGAGGTCAGGTCCTTGGCCTTGGACTGCTCGCGGCTCACCACGTGGTTGGCCGACTTCACGCCCGTACGCACGATGTCGTCGGTGCGACGGTCGTACGTCAGCGTGGTGTCCGTGTAGAGCTTGCCGAAGGAGGACGCCGAGGTGACCATGCGCGGCTTGCCCGCCGGGTCGGGGACGGTGCAGGCGTAGGCCTGATGTGTGTGGCCGGTGACCAGCGCGTCGACCTTCGGCGTGATGCCCTTCGCGATGTCGGTGACGGGACCGGAGATGCCGTCGCCCGGACCGGGGCTGTCGCAGTCGTAGTTGTACTCCGGCTTCGCCGGGGAGCCCCCCTCGTGGATGAGCGCGACGACGGACTTCACGCCCTTCTTCTCGAGCTCCTTGGCGTACTTGTTGACCGTCTTGATCTCGTCGTGGAACTTCAGGCCCTTGACGCCCTCTTCGGTGACGATGTCGGGCGTGCCCTCCAGCGTGACCCCGATGAAGCCGATCTTGACGCCCTTCTTCTTCCACACCGTGTACGGCTTGAGGATCGGGCGCTTCGTCTTCTCGTCCGTCACGTTGGCGGCGAGGTAGGGGAAGTCCGAACCCTTGAAGGTCTTGCCCTCCTCGAAGCAGCCGTCCTTCGGGTGGCAGCCGCCGTCCTGCATCCGCTTCAGCTCTTCGCGGCCCTCGTCGAACTCGTGGTTGCCGACGCCCGCGACGTCCAGGTCCACCTTGTTGAGCGCCTCGATGGTGGGCTCGTCGTGGAACAGGCCCGACACCAGCGGGCTGGCGCCGATCAGGTCACCGGCCGCAGCGGTGACGCTGTAGCGCTGGTCCTTACGGGCCTTGCGCAGCGAGGTCGCCAGATACTCGGCTCCGCCCGCGGCCACCTTCTCGGTGGTGCCGTCGGGCTTCTCCCGCGACACCTCCCCGGAGGAGCCCGCGGGTGGGGCGATGTTGCCGTGGAAGTCGTTGAAGGAGAGCAACTGCACGTCGACAGTGCGTCCTTGGCCCTGGCTCTGCCCCTTGGCCTGACGGGCGTGGTCATCGCCGCTCTCCGCTCCGGCCGGCAGTGCTGCCGAAAGCACACCGACGGCGGCCAGTACGGCCACACCTGCCGCCAACCGGTTCAGGCGTCTGCGCCGTTGAGGTTTCGCTGACATCGAGGGTCCCCCTTCTAGGACTGGGCGGGCCCAGGCAGCCTATGGTCAACGCGCGTAGTGCCGCAGGGGTCTTGCGGTAACGACAAGGTTGCGGGACGGAGCCTCCGATGTCGTCCGACCACATTCCGATGCCCCGTCGAAGCGCTAGTCTCAGCGGCGTCCGCGCGTACTTCACGAGCACCGGCCGGAACGCTTTTCGTGCCCGTTGTCGCGGCGGCATGCTGACAAGTGGTTTGCCGGGAGGGCCCGTTGAGCGGAAACGACGGGTTGCGGGCCCTGCGGCGTCCTTACGGGAGGGGTACGGATGAGCAGCGACGGGCCGCGTCACGGCGCGAGTGAGAACGTCCAGGACAGAATCGACACCAAGAGGACGCACACCGCCCGGGTGTGGAACTACTGGCTGGGCGGCAAGGACAACTACGAGGTCGACCGCGAGGCGGGCGACCAGATCCGGCAGCTGCACCCGGGCATCGGTGACTACGCCCGCGCCGACCGCCGATTCCTCGGGCAGGCGGTGTCGTACCTGGCCGAAGAGGTCGGCATCAGGCAGTTCCTGGACATCGGCACGGGCCTGCCCACAGCTGACAACACGCACGAGGTGGCCCAGCGGGTCGCCCCCGAGTCCAGGGTCGTCTATGTGGACAACGACCCCATCGTCCTCGTACACGCGCATGCGCTGCTCACCAGCTCTCCCGAAGGCAGGACCGACTACCTCGACTGCGACCTGCGCGACGTCGGCACCATCCTCGAACGGGCAGCACAGACACTGGACTTCAGCCGTCCCGTCGGGCTGATCCTGCTCGGCGTGGTCATCTTCATCGAGGGCGACGAGGAGTCGTACGGGCTCGTCCGGCAGCTCCTCGAAGCGCTGCCCTCCGGCAGCCACCTCGTTCTCTCCCACACCATCACCTCACCGGACATGCCCGACGTGGACGAAGCCGTCGCCTTCTGGAACGCCAACGGCACCCCGAAGCTGACCCAGCGCACTCCCGAGCAGGTGGAGCGCTACTTCGACGGGCTGGAACTGCTGGAGCCCGGGGTCGTCTCCTGCTCGCGCTGGCAGCCGGGGGCAAGCCTCGACGTCCCCGAGGTGGCCATGTTCGGGGGTGTCGGCAAGAAGCTGTAGAGCATCGCAGCGCTGCCCGGGGGAGACCCCGGCGGGCGTGAGGTTGCGCCGTCTGGCCGTGAGCTGCGGCGAGGTCCCCGCCGGCGTCATATACGTGGGTTTGTCGACTTTCTCCAGGAGAGAGCGAGAACCCGCCATGACCACGCACATACGTCAGGCCGCCCTGCTCGCCATCGCGACGACCCTGCTGGGCGCGGTCGCGGGCTGCGGCGGTCCGCATCCGCATCCGCAGGACCGGCACCGGGACAGCGGCAAAGACGACGCCGCCGCGCAGAGCGCGCCTTCCCGTTCCCTGCATCAGCGGCCGTTCACCCTCGCCGCCACCGGCGACATACTGTCCCACGACTCCGTCATACGGCAGGCCCGTACGGACGCGGGCGGCTCCGGCTACGACTTCCGCGAAATGCTCTCAGGTGCCAAATCCGTGGCGTCCGGGGCCGACCTGGCGATATGCCACATGGAGACCGTCTACGGAGCCTCGAACGGGCCCTTCACCGGCTACCCGGCCTTCAAGACGCCCCCCGACGTGGCCGCGGGGATCAAGGACACCGGTTACGAGAGCTGCTCCGCCGCGTCGAACCACACCATGGACGACGGCGTCGAAGGCGTACGGCGCACCCTCACCGCCATGGACGAGGCGGGCCTGAAGCACGCCGGGTCCGCCCGTTCGGCTCAGCAGCGCACGCGGCCGACCCTCATGAAGGCGGGCGGCGCGACCGTGGCTCAGCTGGCCTACACCTACGGGACGAACGGCATACCCGTACCGAAGAAGAAGAAGTGGGCCGTCAACCTGATCGAGCCGAAGCGCATCATCGACGACGCACGCGCCGCGCGCCGCGCCGGAGCCGACATCGTGGTGGCGAGCCTGCACTGGGGGACCGAGTGGCAGGAAGCGCCGGACAAGCAACAGAAGGCCCTGGCCAAGCAGTTGACCGGCTCCCGGTACAAGGGCCGTAAGGACATCGACCTCATCATCGGTACGCACGCGCACGTGCCGCAGGCGTACGAGAAGGTGAACGGCACCTGGGTCGTGTACGGCATGGGCGACCAGCTCGCCGGGAAGATGAACGACCCGCGTGGAGCGATGAGTTCGGCAGCCCGGTTCACCTTCGTACCGCCGAAGGCCGGCAAGGCCGGCAAGGGCGGCAAGGGCGGCAAGGGCGGCAAGGCGGCGCACGCGAAGACCGCCAAGGCCGAGGGCGCGAAGGACGCGAAAGCCGCGAAGGACGGGGAGTGGTCGGTGAAGAAGGCCGAGTTCATCCCCTTCTTCGTCCAGACGTCACCGCGGATCAGCGTCGTCAACCTGAGCTCCCCGGCAGCCCGCGCGGGCGGCGTGGGGCGGGCCGAGGCGTACAGCAAGATCAAGAAGGCCGTCCTGAGCAGGGGTGCGGCAGAGCAGGGCCTGCGCATGGGCCACTGAGCCACGACCACCACCCGTCCGTACGCGCCCGCCGCGTACGGACGGGGCCCAGCGTCGCCGCGTCCGTGTCAGCCGAGAGCGTCCAGCAGTTCGCGCTCGCGCCCTGCGCTGAGGCCCGCACGGCGCGTACGGTCCAGGCCCAGCTCGCGTTCCCACAGCAAGGTGCCGGTCAGCAGCTCCTCCCGGGAGCGGTGGCGCAGTCCCGCAGCGCGCGCTGCGGCTCCGGTCCGGGCCGACCACCCGTCCGTGCCCGGTTCGACCA
>DATMEI010000904.1:0-2366 GCA_035556995.1 Streptomyces sp. | reverse complement strand
GTTTGAAGCGGGAGTTCAGCTCGATGAAGTACTCGGGGCCCGCGGCGAGTTCGACGTGAGCGGCGTGCTCCATCTCGCGGAAACTGACGATCATCCGGGCGTCCGGCAGCCGGAAGTGCTGCACCATCACGCGGGCGACGCGCTGCACACCGGCGTAGAGGTCCTCGGCGTCGGAGAAGGCCACATCGCTGGGCAGGACACTGCCGTCGAAGATCCGCACGGTGTCAGGGGAGACATGCCTGTAGAGCGCGGTCAGCGCCGCACGCACAGTGCCCAGGTGCGGGAACCCGCGTTCGACAGGGCTCCCGGCCGCCCCGCCCCCCGCGCTGTGTGCCGCCATCGACACCACCCCCGGAGTCCGGTTCTCTCGGTCACTGTCACTGTACGTGCGCAGCGTTCCCGAGGTCCCGGCGAATGCGGGGCACCGCGGGAGGCACGGTCGGCATAGGGTCGGACCGGGCAGCGGCCGGACGGCGCGCCCGGCACCATCCACTCCCGATCTGGAACGGCAGCATGGCGAAGACCCAAGGCACCCCGGACGGCACCGGAGACAGCACCACCGAAGGCATCGAGGAGTCGGTACGGGAGGAGCTGACCGCGCTGCGCGACAGCATCGACAACATCGACGCGGCGGTGGTGCACATGCTCGCCGAGCGCTTCAAGTGCACCCAGCGCGTCGGCCTTCTCAAGGCCGACCACGACCTTCCCCCTGCCGACCCGGCACGGGAGGCCCGTCAGATCGCCCGGCTGCGGGAACTTGCCGTGAGTGCGAAGCTCGACCCCGCCTTCGCGGAGAAGCTGCTCAACTTCGTCATCGCAGAGGTGATCCGGCACCACGAGACCATCGCCCGCACCTGAGAGGGGCGGTCGAGAGGGGCGGCCGCTCACGGCGCCTCCGTCACTTCTTCGGGGCGTCGTCCTCGCCGATGTGGTGGACGCGGACCAGGTTCGTCGAGCCGGGAACACCGGGCGGTGACCCCGCGGTGATCACGACGAGATCGCCCTTGTCGCAGCGCCCCAGCTTCAGCAGCTGCTCGTCGACCTGGTCGACCATCTCGTCCGTGCTCTGCACCGTCGGCCCGAAGAAGGACTCCACGCCCCAGGTCAGGGTGAGCTGCGAGCGTGTGGCCGGGTCCGGGGTGAAGGCGAGCACCGGCACCGGCGAGCGGTAGCGGGACAGGCGGCGCACCGTGTCGCCGGACTGTGTGAAGGCGACCAGGAACTTCGCACCGAGGAAGTCGCCCATCTCCGCGGCGGCCCGCGCGACCGCACCGCCCTGCGTGCGCGGCTTGCTGTGCTCGGTCAGCGGCGGCAGACCCTTCGAGAGCAGCTCCTCCTCCGCCGCCTCGACGATGCGGCCCATCGTCTTCACCGTCTGTACGGCGTGCTTGCCGACGCTGGTCTCGCCCGAGAGCATCACCGCGTCCGTGCCGTCCATCACGGCGTTCGCGACGTCGGAGACCTCCGCACGCGTGGGCCGTGAAGCCTCGATCATGGATTCCAGCATCTGCGTGGCCACGATGACGGGTTTGGCGTTCCGCCTGCACAGTTTGATGGCGCGCTTCTGCACCAGCGGCACCGACTCCAGGGGCATCTCGACGCCCAGGTCGCCGCGGGCCACCATCACCCCGTCGAAGGCGTCCACGATGGACTCGAGGTTCGTGACGCCCTGCGGCTTCTCCAGCTTCGCGATGACGGGGAGGTGCCGGCCCTCCTCCGCCATGACCCGGTGCACCTCCTTCACGTCGTGCCCGCTGCGTACGAAGGAGAGGGCGATGACGTCGGCGCCCGTGCGCAGCGCCCAGCGCAGGTCGTCCACGTCCTTCTCGGACAGGGCGGGCACGGAGACGGCCACGCCGGGCAGGTTGAGGCCCTTGTTGTCGGAGACCATGCCGCCCTCGATGACGACGGTCCGCACCACGGGGCCTTCGACCGCGGTCACTTCCAGGGTCACGCGGCCGTCGTCGACGAGGATGCGCTCACCCGCCGACACGTCACCGGCCAGACCGGCGTAGGTGGTGCCGCAGCAGGAACGGTCGCCCTCCACGTCCTCCACGGAGATGGAGAATTCATCGCCGCGTTCAAGGAGTACCGGTCCTTCGGTGAAACGCCCCAGCCGAATCTTCGGACCTTGAAGATCGGCGAGGACGCCGACGCTGCGGCCGGCCTCCTCCGCGGCCTTGCGCACCCGGTGGTAACGCTCTTCGTGTTCGGCGTGCGAGCCATGGCTCATGTTCAGGCGGGCCACGTCCATACCCGCGTCGACGAGCGCCTTGATCTGCTCGTACGAGTTAGTGGCGGGACCCAGTGTGCTGACGATCTTTGCGCGGCGCATGTGACGAGCCTACGACTTACCCATGGGTATG
>DATMEI010000903.1:0-5984 GCA_035556995.1 Streptomyces sp. | reverse complement strand
GACTGGGCGGCTGCGCTCGGGGCGCGTCGCGTCGGGCGTGCGGTCTGCGGCGGCGGTTGCGATGCGGCTGCGGTCAGGCATCTGCGTGGTGACGTCGCGGTGACGGGGGCGGCCGGGGTGGGGTGCCCGCCCCGCCGGTCACGCGGGGGTCAGCGGACCTTCTTCGCCTCCTCGAGGGACTTGGCGAGGGCCTCCAGCAGGGGAGCGGCACCGGCGTAGGAGAAGCGCGGCTCGGCGTCCCACGTCGTCACCTGTCCCGCCTTGACCGCGGGCAGATCCGACCATGACGGCTTGGACTTCAGGGCGCCGGGCTGGAGAGCCTGGGTCCGGTTGTCGAGCATGATCACATCGGCCTTGTACTTGTCGGCGTTCTCCCAGCTCAACTCCTCGAAGAAGCCCTGCTTGCTGAGCTTCTCCGGGACGACGAGGTCGACGCCGAGCTCCTTGAAGTACCGCAGGTCCGCGTTGGCGGAGGGGTCGGAGACGTACATCAGATCCGGTGCTCCGGAGGCGGCCATCACCTTCAGGCCGCCGCCGGACTTGGCGGCCTTGCGCAGCGTTTCGGCGGCCTTCTCGAACCGGGCCTTGGCGTCGGTGACCTTCTTCGCCTTGAGATCTGCGCCGAGGGATCCGGCGAGTTCGGCGTAGCGCTTGATCGTGTCCAGCATCGAGGTCTCGGCGCTCTTGAGCGCCAGCGAGGGGGCCAGCTTGAGGATCTTCGCCTTGCTCTCGTCCGGTACGTACCAGAGCGCGTCCTTGACGTACATGTTCGTGATCAGCAGCTCGGGGCGGACCTTGGCGTACTTCTCGATGTCGAACTCGCCGAAGGCGTTGCCGATGATCTCGAGCTTCTTCACGTTCAGGTCTCCGGCGAGTACGTCCGGCTCGCCGTTCTTCTTCTTCGTAGGCCCGAAGACGCCGACGACCGAGTCCCCGGCGCCGAAGTCGTGCAGGGCCGCGGCAGTGCCGACGTAGGCGACGATGCGCTTCGGTGCGGCGTCGAGACTGATCTTCTTCTTGCGGTCGTCCGTGAAGGACCAGGCCCCGCCCTTGCCGGAACCGGAGTCCGAACCGCCGCCTTCGCTTCCGCAGGCGGTGAGCAGAGCACCCAGACCGGCGGCGCCGCCCGCAGCCAGAAGACCACGGCGGGAGAGGCTGTTGTACGCGGACGAGTTGGGCATGGCAGGCCTTCTCTTCTCAATGTCGTACGGGCCGGCTGTGGGCCGGGATGCTGAGTTAGGTTAACCTAACCAAAGTCGTTGTTGTCCAGTAACCGGGGTCCCCGCACCCCGGTCCCCGACCGGAGCCGGTACGTCACTCTCATCAAGTCCCGCCAGACGCACGGGGGTTCGGCGCCTGAAGGGCCCGTATCCCCCGGAAGGCCCCAGGGGGAGGGGGAGACCGGGCCGGGTGAGCAGGCCGACGGCCAGGCCGGACACAGCAGGACGTCCGACGAGCACGGTGCCGCCGCCACCCGTACGCCGGAAGCGGAAGGCGGCCGTGGCCGTTTCGCGATGCGTGCCGCCGGACTGCTCGGCGCCGCGGGCCTGTTGCTGCTCGTGCTCGTCCTGAGCCTCGCCGTCGGCGCCAAGCAGCTGTCGGCCGCCGAGGTGATCAGCGGTCTGACCGACGCCGGTTCGTCCGCCTACACGGTGGTGCACGAGATGCGTCTGCCGCGCACCGTGCTGGGACTGCTCGTCGGCGTCGCCCTCGGTCTCGCGGGCGGCCTGATGCAGGCCCTCACCCGTAACCCCCTTGCGGATCCAGGTCTGTTGGGCATCAACGCGGGCGCTGCCGCGGCCGTCGTCACTGCGATCTCCCTCTTCGGAGTGACGGGCTACACCGGCTACATCAGCTTCGCGTTCCTCGGCGCCGCCGCCGTCTCGGTCGGCGTGTACGCGGTGGGCGGCGGCCGCGGAGCCACCCCTGCGCGGCTCGCGCTCGCCGGTACGGCCCTGAACGCGGCCCTCATCTCCTACGTCAACGCCGTCCAACTGCTCGACACCGCCTCGCTGGACCGGATGCGCTTCTGGACGGTCGGCTCGCTGGCGCGAGCGCAGGACGACACCAACCTGAAGGCTCTGCCGTTCGTGCTCGCCGGCCTCCTGCTGGCGCTGGCCCTCGCACGTCCGCTCAACGCGCTCGCGCTGGGCGACGACGCGGCCCGCGCACTGGGCTCCCGGCCCACGGTCACGCGCGGCGTCGCCATCGTGGCCGTGACCCTGCTGTGCGGTGCTGCGACGGCCGCGTGCGGCCCCATCGTCTTCGTCGGCCTGATGGTGCCGCACATGGTGCGCTCCCTGACCGGTCCCGATCTGCGCTGGATGCTGCCGTACTGCGCGCTGCTGGCGCCGGTGCTGATGCTGGGTGCGGACGTGCTGGGACGTGTGCTGGGACGGCCCGCGGAGTTGCAGGTCGGCATCGTGACGGTCGTACTGGGCGGACCCTTCTTCCTCTACTTCGTCCGGCAGCGGAGGGTGGCGCAGGCATGAGCGTCATACGCACGGCGGGGGGCTACTCCGTCGCGTTCCGGCCGCGCGCGCTGATCGTGGGAGCGGCATGTGTGGCCGTCGCTCTGGCAGTCGCCGTCCTGGCCATCGGCAGCGGCGAGTACCCGATGTCGCCGGGAGACGTGCTGCGTACGCTCGCCGGGCAGGGCGTACCCGCCGACGCCTTCATCGTGAACGAACTGAGGCTTCCCCGGGCCGTGACGGCCCTCACCGTGGGCGCCGCGCTGGCGCTGGGCGGCGCGATCTTCCAGGCTGTGGTGCGCAATCCGCTCGGCAGCCCCGATGTGCTCGGCTTCACGTACGGCTCCGCGACCGGGGCACTGACGGCGATCGTGATCTTCGGCGGTGGCAGCGCCGCTCTCGCGGGCGGCGCGCTGCTCGGCGGAATCGTCACCGGCCTCCTGGTGTACGGGCTGGCGTGGCGCCGGGGCATGCACGGCTACCGGCTGGTGCTCGTAGGTGTGGGCGTGGCCGCGATCCTCACCGGTGTCAACGGATACCTGCTGACCCGGGCACAGATCACCGAGGCGGGCCGCGCGGTGCTGTGGATGACCGGCAGCCTCAACGGGCGGGGCTGGGACGATGTGATGCCGCTGCTGGTCGGCATAGCCGTGCTCGTGCCCGTGGTGCTGCTCGGGTGCGCGAGGGGCCTGCGCATGATGGAGATGGGTGACGACGCGGCGTACGCACTGGGCGTACGGGTGGAGCGGGTGAGGCTGGTGCTGCTCGGGGCGGGTGTGCTGCTGGTGGCGCTGGCGGCTGCTGCGGCGGGCCCGGTGGCCTTCGTGGCGCTGACGGCACCGCAGTTGGCGCGAAGGCTGACGAAGTCGCCGGGCCCGAACCTGCTTCCGTCGATGTGCATGGGGGCTGTGCTGCTGGCCGCCGCGGATCTGGCGGCACAACGGGTCTTCGCCGAACACGAGTTGCCGGTGGGAGTGATCACCGGTGTGCTGGGGGGCGGCTACCTGGTGTGGCTGCTGGCGACGGAGCGCAGGGCGGGACGGATATGAGCGCCGGCGCGGATGCGGGCGCGAAGGCGAGCGCGAAGTGGATGCAAGGACAAGTGCGAGTGCGAGTGCGAGGACGAGGACGAGCCTGATGACGCAGCAGACCCCGCAGGCTCCTCAGGTGCCCCATACGGCAGAGCCCCCGCAGCAGCGGGCCGCCAGGCTCGCCGGCGAGAAGCTCACCCTCGCCTACGACGAGCGGATCATCACCGAGGGGCTGAACATCGCCGTACCCGACAACTCCTTCACGGTGGTCGTCGGTCCCAACGCGTGCGGCAAATCGACCCTGTTGAGGGCACTGTCCCGGATGCTCAAGCCCGCCGCGGGTTCGGTCATGCTCGATGGCGCCGACATCAGCGGCATGCCGGCCAAGAAGCTGGCACGTACGCTCGGGCTGCTGCCCCAGTCGTCCATCGCGCCGGACGGGATCACCGTCGCCGACCTGGTGGCACGCGGTCGCTATCCGCACCAGGGTCTGCTGCGGCAGTGGTCGCGCGAGGACGAACAGGTCGTACACGAGTCCATGACGGCGACCGCGGTCCTCGATCTGGCCGACCGCTTCGTCGACGAACTCTCCGGCGGGCAGCGGCAGCGCGTATGGATCGCGATGGCCCTGGCACAGCAGACGCAGCTGCTGCTCCTGGACGAGCCGACGACGTACCTCGACATCGCGCACCAGATCGAGGTGCTCGACCTGTGTGCCGGGCTGCACGAGGAGCAGGGGCGCACGCTGGTGGCGGTGCTGCACGACCTCAACCACGCGGCGCGCTACGCCACACATCTGATCGCGATGCGCGACGGTCAGGTGGTGGCGCAGGGCACCCCCGGCGACATCGTCACGGCGCAGCTGGTGGAGGAGGTCTTCGGCATGCCCTGCAGGGTGATCGAGGACCCGGAGTCGGGCACGCCGCTGGTCGTGCCCGCCGCGCGGGAGCGTACGCGGGCGGCGCGGACCGGATGAGCCGCGCGGGCACGGGCGGGAGCCGGGGCGCAGGTCGGAGGCGGTAGCGTCAGGGGCATGAGCGAGCCGATGCCGGGTGCAGTTCCGGCGCAGCAGGACGGGGGCCGCCCCGCGGACCCCGCAGACCCCTCAGAACCGGGGGAATCCGCAGGGCCCATGACGACGCCACCGGCGGGGCACGGGGCGTACGCAGAGCACAGCGGCCGGCCGGAGACCGAGCCGGAGCCGGAGCTGGGATCTGAGCCGGAGCCCGAGCCCGAGCCCGAGCCCGAGCCCGAGCCCGAGCCCGTGTACGAGTCTGATCCGGACGACGGCCCCCAGCCGCTCGGCCTGCACATCGAGCCAACCGGACACGCGCCTGTCGACGCCCAGTTGAGGCGCCTGGAGGACGCCGACCATCTCGCGGTTTCAGGCCATCTGGAGGTGTACGAGGACGTGCACCGGGGACTTCGTGACACGCTGACCGCCCTGGACCGTCCCGCCCCCGGCCCCCGGGCGCCGGAACATCCCCACCCCGGGAGCTGATCCGTGCCGCGACGCCGACTCGACGCGGAGCTGGTGCGCCGCAAACTGGCCCGTTCGCGCGAGCACGCCAGTCAGCTCATCGCCGCGGGACGGGTGACCGTCGGCGGGAACACCGCCGCCAAGCCCGCCACGCAGGTGGAGACAAGCGCCGCCGTCGTGGTCCGCGAGGACGACGGCGACCCCGGCTACGTCTCACGGGGCGGTCACAAACTCGCGGGCGCGCTGGCGGCGTTCGTGCCGCTGGGCCTGCGCATCAAGGGGCGGCGCGCCCTGGACGCGGGGGCGTCGACGGGCGGCTTCACCGATGTGCTGCTGCGCTCCGGTGCGGAAGAGGTCGTGGCCGTCGACGTCGGCTACGGACAGCTCGCGTGGTCCCTGCGCAGCGACGAGCGTGTCACCGTCAAGGACCGCACGAACGTACGCGAGTTGACGCTGGAGGACGTGAACGGCGAACCGGTCGGTCTCATTGTGGGCGACCTCTCCTTCATCCCCCTGGGACTCGTGCTGCCCGCCCTCGTACGGTGCGCCGCGCCCGACGCCGACCTCGTGCTCATGGTCAAGCCGCAGTTCGAGGTCGGCAGGGAACGGCTCGGCAGTGGAGGCGTGGTGCGCAGCGCCGAACTGCGCGCCGGAGCAGTCAGTACGGTCGCCGCGCAGGCAGCCGCACTCGGCCTCGGGACGATGGGTGTGACGGCGAGTCCGTTGCCGGGACCGTCAGGCAATGTCGAGTACTTTCTGTGGCTGCGCGCCGGTGCACCCGAGATCGACCCGGCCGCTGTCGAGCAAGCTGTGGCGGAGGGCCCCAAATGACGACACCCAGTGGCGCACGTACCGTCTTCCTGCTCGCCCACACCGGCCGCCCCGCCGCCGTACGCAGCGCCGAACTGGTCGTACAGGGACTGCTGCGCAAGAACATCGGGGTGCGGGTGCTGGAGGCGGAGGCCACGGATCTGCCGTTGCCGGAGCCTGTGCACCGCGTTC
>DATMEI010000902.1:0-6670 GCA_035556995.1 Streptomyces sp. | reverse complement strand
GCCAACGACATCGGCAGCATGCAGGCCACCGTCACCTCCACCGCGACCTCACTGGTCTCCAATCTGACCGGCGTCATCGCCACCGTCGCCGCCATGCTCGCCCTGGACTGGCGGCTGACGGTCGCCTCGCTGCTGTTGCTTCCCTTCTTCGTCTGGATCAGCCGACGCGTCGGACGGGAACGCAAACGGATCACCACGCAGCGGCAGGCACAGATGGCAGCGATGTCCGCCCTGGTCACCGAGTCGCTGTCGGTCAGCGGCATCCTGCTCGGACGCACGATGGGCCGCGCCGACTCCCTCACCCGGGACTTCGCCGCCGAGTCCGAACGCCTCGTCGGGCTGGAGATCCGCTCGCACATGGCCGGGCGCTGGCGGATGTCCACCGTCGGCATCGTCATGGGGGCGATCCCCGCGCTGCTGTACTGGACGGCGGGGATGCTCGTCCACTTCGGCGGCCCCGGCTTCTCCATCGGCACGCTCGTCGCCTTCGTCACCCTCCAGCAGGGGCTGCTGCGCCCGACGGTCTCGCTGCTGTCGACCGGCGTGGAGATGCAGACGTCGCTGGCGCTCTTCCAGCGCATCTTCGAGTATCTCGACCTGCGCGTGGACATCACCGAACCCGCCGCTCCCGTCCCGCTGGAGCGCGTACGCGGACGAGTCCGCTTCGAGAACGTCGACTTCTCCTACGGCGGCAAGGGCTCGCAGCCCGCACAGCCCACCCTGCACGGCATCGACCTCACCGTGCCCGAGGGCAGCTCCCTCGCCGTCGTCGGCGCGACGGGCTCGGGCAAGAGCACACTCAGCTACCTCGTGCCCCGCCTGTACGACGTCACCGCCGGCCGGGTCACCATCGACGGCGTCGATGTACGCGACCTCGACTTCGCAACCCTCACCGGCGCCGTCGGGGTCGTCTCCCAGGAGACGTACCTCTTCCACGCGTCCGTCGCGGACAACCTCCGCTTCGCCAAGCCCGACGCGACGCACGCGCAGCTTCGTGAAGCAGCCGAAGCCGCCCAGATCCACGACCACATCGCCGCACTGCCCGACGGCTACGACACCCTCGTCGGCGAACGTGGCTACCGCTTCTCCGGCGGTGAGAAGCAACGCCTCGCCCTGGCCCGTACGATCCTGCGCGACCCGCCGGTGCTCATCCTCGACGAGGCGACCAGCGCGCTGGACACCCGCACCGAACGCGACGTCCAACAGGCCGTCGACGCCCTCACGGCGGGCCGTACGACGCTGACCATCGCCCACCGCCTGTCCACCGTGCGTGACGCCGACCAGATCGTCGTCCTCGACGGCGGACGCATCGCCGAGCGGGGCACACACGACGAACTCCTCGCCGCCGACGGGCGGTACGCGGCGCTGGTGCGCCGCGACGCCCGTACCGCCGACTCCTCGACGGACGACGCCACTTACACGACGGCGACCGGCAGTCCGGCCTCCCTCACGGCTGACGCCGTCGGCACCGCACCCGCCCCCGCCGCCCGGGGCGATTCCCCCGCGGACGCGTCGGTGAACTGACCTCCGACCGCCGCGGAATGGTCAGTTCCGGCGGAGGGACGGCGTGTTTCGTGTGCCCGCATTCAGACGCGTGTGCGCACGTGAATTCTGGGGAGATGAGGGCTCATGACGCAGCCCACTGATGCCGGGCGGCCCACGGAGGCGGCCCATCAGGCTCCGCCTTCGCGCCCAGGACGCCAACTCCTCGCCGCCTCCATAGGCAACGCCGTCGAATGGTACGACTGGCTCGCCTACACGTTCCTCGCCACGTTCATCGCGGCCGAGATCTTCCCCGAGAGTGCCGACAACTCCCTCGTGCCGCTGCTGTCGACATTCGCCGTCTTCGCCGTCGGCTTCTTCATGCGTCCGGTCGGCGGGCTGCTCATGGGAGCCGTCGCCGACCGCAGCGGACGCCGCGCCGCACTGACCGTCACCATCCTGCTGATGGGCGGAAGCAGCCTGCTGCTGGCACTGACCCCCACCTACGCCATGGCCGGCCTGCTCGGACCGGTCGTGCTGGTGATCGCCAGGCTGCTCCAGGGACTCTCGGTCGGCGGCGAGTTCGCGGCAGCCACCACGTTCCTCGTGGAATCCGCCCCGCACGGTCGGCGAGGACTCTTCTCCAGCTTCCAGTACGTCTCCACCACCGTGGGACAGCTCGTCGCCTCCGGCGTCACCGCACTGCTCGTCGCCCGCATCGACGACGCGCAGATGCACCAGTGGGGCTGGCGGGCGGCCTTCATCTTCGGCGCCGTGCTGAGCCTGGTGGGCTTCTGGATCAGGCGGGGCGCCGAGGAGACCCGCAGCGCCGAACAGCAGGCGGCGCCGCGGCCCGGCCTGTTCGAAGCGCTGAAGTCCCACCCGCGCGAGTCGCTGCTGATCTGCGGCATCACGACGGGCGCAACCATCGCGTACTACACCTGGACCTCGTACCTGCCGACGTACGCCCAGGTCAACGTGGGTTTCGACAAGGGCGACTCACTGCTGATCGGCACCATCTCGCTCGCGTTCTTCGCCCTGCTGCAACCGCTCGGCGGGCTGCTCTCCGACCGAGTGGGACGCAAGCCGCTGCTGCTGACCTTCTCCATCGGCTTCGCCGTGCTGTGCGTGCCGCTGCTGAACTCGATCACCAAGTCCTTCACGTCGCTCCTGCTCGTACAGTGCGCCGGCATGGTCCTGCTCACCGGCTACACATCCGTCGCCGCAGCCGTGAACGCCGAGGTCTTCCCCGCACGGGTACGTGCGGCGGGCATCGGCTTCCCCTACTCCCTGACAGTGGCGCTCTTCGGCGGCACCGCCCCGTACATGGGCACCCTGTTCAAGGACCTGGGCAAGCCCGGCGCCTTCCCCTGGTACGTGGCCGCGCTGTGCCTGGTGTCCGCGCTGGTCTACCTGAAGCTTCCGGAGAGCGCGAAGAAACCCCTGGAGCGCTAGCGGAAGGGCTGCGGCGCGGTCAGCGGTAGAGGAAGTACTGGCGGCGGGTGCGGTCGAAGTCGCGGACCTCCGGCTTCCAGGCCGCCGTGACCGCGTCGGTGTCCTTGCCCGCGTCGAGCATCGTCCGCAGCCGCGTCGACCCGGACAGCTTGTCGATCCAGTACGGACGCGGGTCGTTGTCCTTGCGCCAGGCGAACTCGTCGTACTTCATCGCCTCGGCCAGCATCGCGACGGCCGTCGGAATGGCCTGGTAGCGGCTCGGGTCGGTGATGTGCAGCTGCACGCCCCCGCAGGTCTTGCCCTCGTGTTTGCTGAAGGTGGGCACGAAGTAGCCCTCCCTGAAGCGCACGCCGGGCAGGTTACGGGCGTTGAGCCGGTCGCTGTAGTGGTAGTCGAGGTACGGGGCGCCGATGAACTCGAAGGGACGGGTCGTGCCCCGGCCCTCGGAGAGGTTGGTGCCCTCGAAGTAGCCGGTGCCCGCGTAGGCGGTGGCGGTGTCGGGGAACGGCATGTTCGGCGACGGCGGCACCCAGGGAAGTCCCGTCTCCTGGCCCGTGGACGAAGGGTCCAGGCCGCGGACACGTACGACCTCGAGCTCGGCCTTCCCGCCGTCGCCCTCGTCGGGCAGCAGCTCACCGTTGAAGTAACGGGCCAGCTCACCCACTGTCAGGCCGTGCTGCTGGATGATCGGCTTCAGCCCGACTCCTGACGTGAACTCCTTCGTCATCAGCGGCCCGTCAGCGCGCCGCCCGCAGGGGTTCGGCCTGTCGAGCACGATGAAGGAGGCGCCGATGTCCCGGGCGGCGACCATCGCCTGGTACATCGTCCAGATGTAGGTGTAGAAGCGGACCCCGACGTCCTGGATGTCGAAGACGATGGTGTCCGCTCCGGCCTTGCGGAACATCTTCGCCATCTTCGCCGCGTCCGCTCCGTACGCGTCGTAGACCGTCAAGCCGGTGCGCGGGTCCTCGAACTCCGGCTCGGACTCGCCCGCCTGTGCGCTGCCGCGGAAGCCGTGCTCGGGGCCGAAGACACCGACGATGTTCAGTTCCTTCTGCGCGGCCATGGAGTCCACGACGTGGCTGGCGTCGCGCAGCACGCCAGTGGGGTTGCTGACCACGCCCACCTTGCGTCCGCGCAGGATCTTCCAGCCGGCCGCCGCCGCGACGTCCGCTCCCGGCGTGACCTGATTGCCCGGGGTGGTACGGCCCACGGGAGCCGCGGATGCCGCGCTGGAGGTGAGCAGCGGCGCGCCGATGACGGCAGCCGTGCCGCCGAGGAAGAGCGAGCGGCGGGAGGGGGCACTGGACATCGTGGACGTCCTTCCTGAGACGGTCGAAGTCAGGGCACGGCTGGTGACGCAAGTTATCCCAACGCCATGGTCGCTGCCAGGGTGTGCACGCGCTGCCAGAGGTACGCGCAATGACGGAACCCCGGTGCGAGGATGACCCGTATGCCGAACGCGACCGTCACGCTCGTACAGGGCGACATCACGGAACAGGACGTCGACGCGGTGGTCAACGCCGCCAACTCGTCGCTGCTGGGCGGCGGCGGAGTCGACGGAGCCATCCACCGCAAGGGCGGACCGGACATTCTGGCGGGCTGCCGTGCGCTGAGGGACTCGCAGTACCCCGACGGCCTGCCGACCGGCCAGGCTGTCGCGACGACGGCGGGACGGCTGCCCGCCCGCTGGGTGATCCACACGGTCGGCCCGGTCTGGGCCAAGAGCGAGGACCGCTCGGAGCTGCTGGCGTCCTGCTATCGCGAATCGCTGCGCGTGGCACGGGAGTTGGGCGCCCGCACGGTCGCCTTCCCGGCGATCTCCACCGGCGTCTACGGCTGGCCCCTCGACGACGGAGCCCGCATCGCCGTGGCGACGGTGCGCGAGGAGGGGGACGGCTTCGACGAGGTGCGTTTCGTGCTCTTCGACGAGCGTTCGTATGCGGCGTTCACCGCGCAGGCACCCTGACGCACCCCGTCGCACGCTGACGCCGGCACGGTCACGGGCCACGGTCCGGGACGGCCGCTCCCAGCCGAGCGCTGTGACAGCCGGAGACGGGTCACCTCCGCGCTGCTCCGGCTTTCACCGGGGGCGCGCGGACCGCAGCCTGCCACCGGCTTATAGGCTCGGCGGATGGCGAGGTACTACGACGTTCACCCCGAGAATCCCCAACGGCGCATCATCGGCAGCGTGGCTGACAGCATCCGCTCCGACGCGCTCGTGGCATATCCGACGGATTCCTGTTTCGCGCTGGGATGCCAGCTGGGCAGCCGTGACGGCATCGGCCGGATCCGGACGATCCGTCACCTCGACGACCGTCACCACTTCACCCTGATGTGCCAGGACTTCGCGCAGCTCGGCCAGTTCGTACATGTCGACAACGACGTCTTCCGCGCGATCAAGGCAGCAACACCCGGCAGCTACACCTTCATCCTTCCCGCGACGAAGGAGGTGCCGCGCAAGCTGCTGCACCCGAAGAAGAAGACGGTCGGCGTACGGATCCCCGATCACGTCGTCACCCAGGCCCTCCTCGCCGAACTCGGCGAGCCGCTGGTCTCCAGCACCCTGCTCCTGCCCGACGAGGACGAGCCCATGACCCAGGGCTGGGAGATCAAGGAACGCCTCGACCACTCGGTGGACGCCGTGATCGACTCGGGCGACTGCGGCACCGAGCCGACCACCGTCATCGACTTCTCCGACGGCGAAGCCGAGATCGTACGCCGAGGGGCTGGCGAAACCGCGAGGTTCGAATAGCCGCGCCCGCCCGTGGTGCCACGCTTTGAAAGACACCCCCTCAGCTCATCGGGTCGATGAGCTCGGTCGCGCGCAGTGCGGCAGCCAGTGCTGCGGTGTCTCCGTGCTCGTCCCAGCCGGCCACGTCGAGAGCCGTGTCGGTGAGTTTGATGACGTGCTCGTCGCCGTGGTCCGTCGCGCGTGCGAAGACCTCCTCCGCGCTGAGTCCTCCGGTGGGGCCGGGCGGGGAATCGGACGCAGCCGCCGGGGTGTAGGCGGCGGTCACGGCGGTGGCGGCCGACCATGCCGCGTCCAGACTCGGCAGCCACAACTCGGGGGGCAGCGCGGGCAGGGTGCGCAGTACGGCGTTCGGTGCCGTAGCGGCGTGCACGAGCATGACGGGTGATCCGTGCGCGTGTGCCGCGTAGCGGTGCGTGGCCGCCCGGACCAGGTCCTTCAGGCGTGCTTCCGCGTGCTCCGCGTGCGGCCCGTCCGTGGCGGGACGGCCGGGGAGCGCGGTGATCTGGACGAGCCGCTCGCGGATGCCGCCGTTCTGGTCGCTGATCCGGGGTACGGCCGCCAGCCCGGCCGCTGATGAGTCCGCAGCGGGAAGTGCCCTGATCCCCGGCAGCGGCTGGTACCGGGCCGCCCAGTAGCCGAGGGCGTGTGCGAGTTCCGTCAGCCGCGGTCCCTGCCCGGGGTCTCCGGGCACTTCTTCGTCGAGCAGCGTGCGTACGGCGTGCCCGACGCGGATCACACTGTGGGTCGCCGAAGCAGAGATGCCTGGCAGCAGCCGGGGCCACCACTCGGCGAGGACGTCCCGCCAGGTGCGGTCGGCGAGCGCCCAGTCGAAGTGGCCGATCCAGTCGGCCAGCCGCCGCGGGTCTCCCAGTGCCTCCCGCCAGTTGAGGTCCGTCACCGGCGAGGACTGCCCGGGCATGTCCTCCAGTTTGTCCCGGTAGCGGTCCAGCCACCGGTGCACGGTTGCCGCCTGCCCGT
>DATMEI010000901.1:0-2346 GCA_035556995.1 Streptomyces sp. | reverse complement strand
TGTGGCAGGGGGTGTGGCGGCGGTGCGTGCGGGCCGGGCTGTGGAGCGGCTGAAGATCGCTGCGGGGGATGGGGGAGAATGACGGTGCGGCGCTGCGCAGGCCGTACGCACCGGCGGAGGTCCGCCGTTCCGCAGCACATGCCTCGCCGAGCACGCCGCACCGGGAGCCGCGCCCGCACCGCACCCGCACCTGCACCGTCCGACTGGAGCCGCCACCGTGTCCGCCCCCGCCGCCGCCTCTTCCTCCCCCTTCTCGCCCCGGGCGCTCGCCCTTTACGCCACCGTCCTGTGCGCGTTCGCAGGGGCCGCGGCGGTCGTGTCCTTCGTCAAGGGCAGCTGGCTCGGCGTGATCTGGGTCCTGCTGGCGGGCCTCGCCTCCAACATGGCCTGGTACTACGGACGCAGGGCACGTCAGGTGCGTACGGCCCAGGCGCAGGCCCAGGCCCAGGCTGAGGCCGGAGCTGCGGCGCCGGGTTCTACGGCTGCGGAGTGACCGCCGGCGGCGGCTCGCCCTGCCAGAAGCGGAAGTAGTCGTAGCCGTAGCCGATGTCGAGATCCGAGACGTCCAGCACCTGCATCACATTGCCTATGGCTTCCCAGAACACCACGTTCACGGCGGGGATCCACAGGCAGCCGAAGACGACCAGCAGCCCGAACGGTGCGAGGGGTTCCGCCTGGCGCCGCGCGGCGGGGGAGAGCCACGGCTCCAGCACTCCGTAGCCGTCCAGACCGGGAACCGGCAGCAGGTTCAGGATGGCCGCCGTCACCTGAAGCATCGCGAGGAACGCCAGCGCGTACCGGAAGGCGAACGGGACGTCCGCCATCGCGTCCAGCCAGAACGGTGCGGTCAGCAAGGCGGCGAACAGGGCGTTCGTCATCGGGCCCGCGGCCGAGATCAGGCTGTGCTTCCAGCGCCCCTGGATGCGCCCGCGTTCGATGTAGACCGCACCGCCCGGCAGCCCGATGCCGCCCAGGACGACGAAGACGACGGGCAGCACGATGCTCAGCATGGCGTGCGTGTACTTGAGCGGGTTGAGGGTGAGATAGCCCTTCGCGGCGACTGAGTCGTCCCCGCTGCGCAGTGCCGTACGGGCGTGCGCGTACTCGTGCAGACACAGCGAGACGATCCAGCCGGAGACGACGAAGAAGAAGACCGCCACCCCTGTGACCTCGGCGAGACCCGACCAGACGGCCCATCCTGAGACGGCCATGATCGCTGCGAGCCCGAGAAAGACGGGGCTGATGCGGTGGTGGTCGGGGTGGGTGGAGGCGCTGGTCATGGGGTCAGACCGTACCGGCACCGGGAAGCCGTCGGCCAACTGGTCCCGCTCACCGGTGAATTCCCCGCGAAGACTGCGGGGCGGTGTAGGGCGGCCCGCCTGCCCTGTACGGGAAGCGGGCCGCCGACGGTGCAGGTGCCCGGGCTCACGGCTCGTGGGCGCCAACGGGCGTCCTCACGCGAAGCTGTGCCGCTCCTCCGGGAAGTCGCCCGAAATCACGTCCTGCGCAAAGGACTTGGCCGCCTCGCCCAGCGTCTCCCGCAGCTGCGCGTACTGCTTGACGAAGCTGGGCACCCTGCCGGCCGTCATCCCCGCCATGTCCGTCCACACCAGCACCTGGGCGTCGGTTTCCGCGCCCGCCCCGATGCCGATGGTCGGGACGTGCAGGGAGCGGGTGACCTCGGCGGCCAGCTCCGCGGGGACCGCCTCCAGCACCACCGCGAAGGCGCCCGCGTCCTGCACGGACTTGGCGTCGCGCAGCAGCTGCTGCGCGGCCTCCTCGCCGCGGCCCTGCACGCGGTAACCCATCGCGTGTACGGACTGCGGGGTCAGGCCGACATGCGCCATGACCGGAATGCCCGACTGCACCATCAGCTCGATCTGGTGCGCCGAACGCTCGCCGCCCTCCAGCTTCACCGCACCCGCCCCCGCGTCCTTGATCAGGCGAGTGGCGCTGCGCAGTGCCTGTACGGGCCCTTCCTGGTATGTGCCGAAGGGGAGGTCGGCGACGATGAGGGCGCGCTTCGTGCCGCGTACGACGGCGGCGGTCAGCATCGTCATCTCGTCCAGGGTGACCGGGACGGTGGTCTCGTAGCCGAGGTGGCAGTTGCCCATGGAGTCGCCCACGAGCATCACGGGGATGCCGGACTCGTCGAAGACGGAAGCCGTCATCGCGTCGTAGGCGGTGAGCATGGGCCAGCGCTCCCCGCGCTCCTTGGCTGCGCCCAGGTCGCGGACGCTGACGCGGCGGGTGCGTACACCGCCGTAGAGAGTGGCGGGCTGCTTCTTCGAAGGCCCGTCCTGCTTCTGCGCATCAGACATGGCTGAAGGCTCCTGTTGTGTCGTC
>DATMEI010000900.1:0-7666 GCA_035556995.1 Streptomyces sp. | reverse complement strand
CGACCGACCGAACTGAGGCCCGGCACCCCCTCCTTGGGGGCCCGGGCCTCAGCGGCGTTCGGTCACCCTTGGGGTGCGTGGTGGGTGGCGGGTGCGTGCCGCTCCGGCGCGGTCTCTGGAGGCTTCCCCTACCTTCGGTGGGGAGGCCCCTTGATTTGCGGCCCGGCCCCTCGGAACATTCGTGTGGGCCCGATTGCATGCCGGGCACAAATCACGCTTGCGTGTCCGGACACGCACGCCTGCGCGTCCCGCCCCCTCCCGCCGTCCCGCGGCTCTCTCCAGTGCCCCCTGGGGCCGGATGACCTTTTCCCGGGCGGGCCCCAGCAGCTGTTGTGCGAGCTTCACCGGAACCACCCCTGGTGTAGGCCCTGTTGGGGACCAAGTGCCCACCCGCTGCGAGCGGCAGACGCCGACGGACGGGAGGGGGCGGGACGCGCAGGGGTGCCTTCGGGACACTCAAGCGTGATTTGTGGCCCGACGTCTCAGGGGGCGAGAAGATCTCTCCGGGGGTCGGGCCGTAAATCATGCCGTCCCGGAGGTAGCCCCGGAGCGGCACGCACCCGCCACCCACCACCCAGTGAACGCGCACCACCCGCACCCACCCGCAAAGCGCGAGCGACCCCAAGTCAACGGGGCCCGAACCGACGCCCCGTCGTCGATGAGGCCTTCGACAGCACTCCCCTGGGAAGGAGCCGCGCCGCCCCCATGAGTGCCTTGTACCGCGCGTCCGGGATCGAGAGGCTCCTGCCGCGGGCCAGGTCCTTCATCGCCGCGTCGACCACGTTGTCCGCGTTGAGCCACATCCAGCCCGGGACGCTGCCCGCGTCCATGCCCGCCCGTTCGTGGAACTCCGTCCGTACGAACCCGGGGCACAGCGCCATCAGACGCAGACCCGACCCCGTCAGGTCCTTCGCCGCGCCCTGCGTGAACTGGACGACCCACGCCTTGCTCGCCCCGTACGTGCCGCGCGGCACGAACGCCGCCACCGAAGCGACGTTGACCACGCCGCCCCGCCCCCGCGTGCGCATGCTCTTCGTGGCGGCCGAGGTCAGGCGCAGCACCGCCTCGCAGTGGACCTTGAGCATGGTGAGTTCGTCGTCGAGGGGGACCTCGAGAAAGGTGCCCTTGTTGCCGAAGCCCGCGTTGTTGATCAGCAGATCCACGGGGTGGTCCTGGTCTTCGAGCCGGGCCTCGACTGCTGAGATGCCCTCGTCGGTGGCGAGATCGGCGCTCAGCACGGACGCTTCGATGCCGTGCCGGTCGTGGAGTTCGGTCGCCTGTTCCCGCAGTCGTTCCTTGTCACGGGCGACCAGCACGAGGTGCCGGCCCTCCCGTGCGAGCCGTCGGGCGAATGCGGCGCCGATGCCGGCAGTCGCTCCCGTGATCAACGCAGTCGTCATGCAGGCACGTTAGCCGCCGGTCATCGGGCCGTTCGCCGCAGGGCTTTGCGGTGGGCTTCAGGGTGGAGCGCATCGCCCGCGGCAGGCAGGCGAGTCAGCAGTTCGGGCTGGACGGTGAGGGCGCGGAAGAGGAAACCGACCGTGACTTCGTGGTCTGGACGGTGAACGATCCGGATCTCGTCCCCGCCGCGTATCCGTCCCGGCTCGATCACCCGCAGATACGCCCCGGGTGCGGCCCTGTCGGTGAAGCGCTTCACCCAGCCGCGTTCGTCGAGCCAGCCCGCGAACGTGCGGCAGGGAATGCGCGCCGAGTTCACCTCCAGCACGACATCGCGGCCGATGCGCCAGCGCTCTCCGATGAGGGCGCCGTTGACGTCCAGACCGCGCGTGGTGAGGTTCTCGCCGAAGGCGCCGTTGGTGAGCTCGCGGCCCAACTCGGCCGACCAGCTGTCCAGATCCTCGCGGGCGAAGGCGTACACGGCCTGGTCGGTGCCGCCGTGGTGGCGCATGTCGCCGATGGTGTCGTCGGCGAGTGCGCTGCCTCCGACTCCTTTCGGGCCGGGCGATGTCACCTCTACCGGGCCGTCGACCGGGCGCTTGTCGATGCCGGTGACACCTCCGGGGGCGTCGGTGTAGGGGGCACGGTGCGGCGTTGCGATATTGACGGACAGCAGCTCCATGAGGCTCAGGCTATGGGTGCCCGTCGCGGCGGGCGACGGGTTTTCGGCCCCGGCGCACGACAGCGACGCTCCTGCTTTCGGGGGATGTGAGGCGAGCTTGCGCGGCAGGCGCCGGCCTTCTCGGGAAGGGGGGACGGGACGGTTCGCTCGTACGTTGCGGGGCCTGGGACGGGCCCGAAAACCGGGGGAACGACGGTACGTCTTGCAGTGGCCGTGCGGTGGAGCTGATCAGGTCTGTGGGTTCTGTGCGGGGTGACGACGGAAGCACTGGTGAAAACGTTTCTGCTCAGTTCTGGGTGTCCGGCACCGCCACCAGACGGCTCCGGGCACGGCCCATCAGCTCCTCCCGCTCGTCCTCGGTCAGACCGCCCCACACTCCGTACGGCTCACGCACAGCCAACGCGTGTGCCGCGCACTCGGAACGGACTGGGCAGCGCATGCAGACCTCCTTCGCGGACGCCTCGCGCGCACTGCGGGCCGCGCCGCGCTCTCCCTCGGGGTGGAAGAAGAGTGAACTGTCCACACCGCGGCAGGCGGCCAGGAGCTGCCAGTCCCACAGGTCGGCGTTGGGGCCGGGTAGGCGGGAGAAGTCTGCCATTGCGTGTCCTCTCGACGGCGTACTTGAGGCTCGCTCCATCCATTCATAGACAAATATGACTCATTGCGAACCTAGCCGAAAGAAAGCGAGAAGCAGACCCAAGTAGTGCTAAATAGGGCAAAAGGCAAAAGACGCCACTCGGGGAAACCCTCCAGCGCGATGCGGGTGAACTGTGTACGACTGATCACGTAGAGTGCTGATGGCGGTGGCCGAAACCCGTAACTCTTTTGGGTGACCGTCGTTGAGTGTGCGGAGAGGCGGTTGGCGGAACTGGGCTCGGGCACTGATGTCCGAGGCTGTCAATCGCACAGGTGACGATTCGTAACAGCCTGGAGGCTCAAGGTGACGCGCATCAGCTGCGGAGGGCGGTCATGACATCCGTCCTCGTCTGTGACGATTCCCCGCTTGCCCGAGAGGCGCTCCGCCGCGCGGTCGCGACCGTGCCCGGCGTCGAGCGTGTGACCACGGCGGCCAACGGCGAGGAAGTCCTCCGCCGCTGGGGCGCCGACCGGTCCGACCTCATCCTCATGGACGTGCGCATGCCCGGCCTTGGTGGAGTCGAGACCGTACGGCGGCTGCTGTCCGCCGATCCCGGCGCCCGCATCATCATGCTGACGGTGGCCGAGGATCTCGATGGAGTGGCGCTGGCCGTGGCCGCGGGCGCCCGCGGTTATCTGCACAAGGACGCCTCGCGCGCCGAGCTGCGGGCCACGGTCACGCAGGCGCTCGCCGACCCGACGTGGCGGCTCGCTCCGCGGCGGCTGCGGTCGGCCGAGATGGGTGCGGCGCCGACGCTCACCGCCCGCGAGATCCAGGTTCTGGAGGGCATGAGTCACGGCCGGTCCAACGCCGAGATCGGCCGCGAGCTGTTCCTCTCGGAGGACACGGTGAAGACCCACGCCCGGCGTCTGTTCAAGAAGCTCGGCGCCTCGGACCGTGCGCATGCGGTGGCTCTCGGCTTCCGTTGGGGACTCGTTCGATAACTCACGTTCGCCATCTGCCCGCCCGTCCCCGCCTGGGAGAATCCGCGCCACCCGCGACGTGAAGGTGGTCTCAGGGGGAGGGCGGGGCGGCGTATGCGGCCCAGTAATCTCGCGCGTGCCGCATGCTTGGAGTATGGATTCCTCGGGGACCGATCGGTCAGGCGTGAGGGGAGGGCGCGGGATATGAGGGCCAGTGCCCCTGCTCATAACGCTTCGGTGCACAACTACGGACGCGGTGCGTCGGATCGTGGGACGCCGGTGCACCATGGACCGATGCGCGACGACGGGCACGACGACAACGCAGTCGTGAGTGCACTCGTACGACGTGCGGCGGAGGGTGACGAGCAAGCCACCCACGACCTCCTTGCACATGTGCATCCGCTCGCGCTGCGCTACTGCCGACGGCGGCTGACCAGACTGCCGGGCGACGCACGGCACTTCGTGGACGACCTCGCACAGGAGGTCTGCATCGCCGTGCTCTGCGCGCTGCCGCGCTACCGCGACACGGGCAAGCCCTTCGAGGCCTTCGTCGTCGCCATCGCCCAGCACAAGGTCGCCGATCTGCAGCGGGCGGCGATGCGGGGCCCGGGCAGTACGGCGGTGCCCTCGGACGAGATGCCCGAGCAGCCTGACGATTCGCTCGGTCCGGAGGAGCGCGCGCTTCTCAGCAGCGACGCGGCGTGGGCCAAGAAGCTGCTGGCGAATCTTCCCCAGCATCAGCGCGAGCTCGTGCTCCTGAGGGTGGCGGTCGGGCTGACCGCGGAGGAGACCGGCGAGATGCTCGGGATGTCGCCGGGCGCAGTCCGTGTCGCTCAGCACAGGGCGCTGAGCAGGCTGAGGGCACTGGCGGAGCAGTAGCCCGCGGCCGTTTAGCATGGACGTTCACGCTGCGGCAAGCATGGGAAAGGTGTCATGACAGAGAACGTCGACGGAGTGCCCGCCAAATTCGCCATGCTCGGGCTGACATACGACGACGTGCTGCTGCTGCCCGGTGAGTCCGACATGGCTCCCGGCGACATCGACACCGGCTCGTACATCTCCCGGAACGTCAAGGTGAACGTGCCCCTGCTCTCCGCGGCCATGGACAAGGTCACCGAGGCACGGATGGCCATCGCCATGGCCCGTCAGGGCGGCGTCGGCGTGCTGCACCGCAATCTGTCGATCGAGGACCAGGCCGCCCAGGTCGACCGGGTCAAGCGCTCCGAGTCCGGCATGGTCACCGATCCGATCACGATCGGTCCTGACGCGACGCTGGGTGACGCCGACGTGCTGTGCGGACGCTTCCGCATCAGCGGCGTGCCCGTCACCGACCCGGCGGGGAAGCTGCTGGGCATCGTGACCAACCGCGACATGGCCTTCGAGGCCGACCGCGAACGTCAGGTGCGGGAGGTCATGACGCCGATGCCGCTGGTCACCGGCAAGGTCGGCATCTCGCGCAACGACGCGATGGAACTGCTGCGCCGGCACAAGATCGAGAAGCTGCCTCTGGTGGACGACGGGGGTGTGCTCAAGGGGCTCATCACCGTCAAGGACTTCGTGAAGGCCGAGCAGTATCCGCAGGCGGCCAAGGACCCCGAGGGCCGGCTCGTCGTGGGTGCGGCCGTCGGTGTCGCGGGCGACGCGTACGAGCGGGCGCAGGCACTCATCGAGGCGGGCGTGGACTTCGTCGTCGTCGACACGGCGCACGGTCATTCGCGGCTCGTCGGCGACATGGTCGCCAAGATCAAGTCGAATTCGGCGGTCGACGTCGTCGGCGGCAACGTCGCCACCCGTGAGGGCGCGCAGACGATGATCGACGCGGGTGTCGACGGCATCAAGGTCGGTGTCGGGCCGGGCTCCATCTGTACGACGCGGGTCGTGGCGGGTATCGGCGTACCGCAGGTCACGGCGATCTACGAGGCGTCGCTCGCCGCGAAGAAGGCCGGAGTGCCGGTCATCGGCGACGGCGGCCTCCAGTACAGCGGCGACATCGCCAAGGCCCTGGTCGCGGGCGCGGACACGGTCATGCTCGGCAGTCTGCTGGCCGGCTGCGAGGAGTCGCCGGGCGAGCTGCTGTTCATCAACGGCAAGCAGTTCAAGTCCTACCGGGGCATGGGCTCGTTGGGCGCCATGCAGTCCCGGGGCGAGAACAAGTCGTACTCCAAGGACCGCTACTTCCAGGAGGAGGTCAGCGGTGACGACAAGCTCATCCCGGAAGGCGTCGAGGGGCAGGTGCCTTACCGGGGGCCGGTGGGAGCCGTGGTGCACCAACTGGTCGGCGGTCTGAAGCAGTCGATGTTCTACGTCGGCGGGCGGAGCGTGCCCGAGCTGAAGGAGCGCGGCCGGTTCGTACGCATCACTTCGGCGGGCCTGAAGGAGAGTCACCCGCACGACGTGCAGATGACGACTGAAGCGCCGAACTACTCACGAATGTGATGCGGGGCTGAGCCCCCCGCCCCCCTCCCGGCCGAAGGCCGCGGCGGGTCGGCGATACTGGAACGGCAGACCGGAGCGCAGGGCGAGAAGGGCCTCACAGGTGACTGAGATCGAGATCGGGCGCGGCAAGCGCGGACGCCGGGCGTACGCCTTCGACGACATCGCCGTGGTGCCGAGTCGCCGCACGCGCGACCCGAAGGAGGTGTCGATCGCCTGGCAGATCGACGCCTACCGCTTCGAACTGCCCTTCATGGCGGCCCCGATGGACTCCGTCGTCTCACCGAGCACCGCGATCCGCATCGGTGAGCTGGGCGGCATCGGCGTGCTCAACCTCGAAGGGCTCTGGACGCGTTACGAGGACCCGGAGCCGCTGCTCGCGGAGATCGCCGAACTGGACGAGCTCTCGGCGAACCGCCGGATGCAGGAGATCTACGCGGAACCGGTCAAGGAAGAGCTGATCGGCGAGCGGATCAGGGAGGTGCGCGCCGCCGGTGTGGTCACGGCGGCGGCCCTGTCCCCGCAGCGGACTGTGGAGTTCTCCAAGGCTGTTGTCGATGCCGGCGTCGACCTCTTTGTCATCCGCGGCACGACAGTCTCGGCGGAGCATGTGTCTGGGGCGGCGGAGCCGCTCAACCTGAAGCAGTTCATCTACGAGCTGGACGTGCCCGTGATCGTGGGCGGTTGCGCCACGTACACCGCGGCGCTGCACCTGATGCGGACGGGCGCCGCCGGTGTGCTGGTGGGCTTCGGCGGCGGCGCCGCACACACCACGCGGAACGTGCTGGGCATCCAGGTGCCGATGGCGACCGCGGTGGCGGATGTGGCCGCGGCCCGCCGTGACTACCTCGACGAGTCCGGCGGCCGGTACGTACACGTCATCGCGGACGGCGGCGTCGGCTGGTCCGGCGACCTGCCCAAGGCCGTTGCCTGCGGCGCGGACGCGGTGATGATGGGCTCTCCGCTGGCGCGGGCAACCGACGCACCCGGACGCGGACATCACTGGGGCATGGAGGCCGTGCACGAGGACGTTCCGCGCGGGAAGCGGATGGATCTGGGTGCTGTCGGTACGACGGAGGAGATCCTGCTCGGGCCCTCGCACACGCCGGACGGTTCGATGAACTTCTTCGGTGCGCTGCGGCGCGCGATGGCGACGACGGGCTACTCGGAGCTGAAGGAGTTCCAGCGCGTCGAGGTCACGGTGGCGCGCAGCAGCTGACGCGTGGCGTCGCAGCCGGCCGGGGTGCACTCGCGTGCCGTGCAGGCAATGAACCGCGCCGGCTTGGCGGTTGGCGGCCGGGCAGGCCCTGGTCACAGCCTGTGCGCGGCCCCCGTCGGGCTGGCGCCCCGTGTGTCGAAGAGCAACTGCGCCTTCGTGGCCAGCCCTTGCAGGTCGTACGTGCTGTGGTGCTGCAACAGCACCGTGAGGTCGGCGGCTGCGGCTGTGTCGTAGAGCGAGTCGGCCCGCGGCACCGGCTGGTCCGCCACCTGCCACTGCATGACGTACGGGTCGTGGTAACTCACCTGTGCGCCCAGCTGTTTGAGCAGGAGCGCGACCTCGCGGGCGGGTGCGCCCTCCTGGTCGGGTAGGTC
>DATMEI010000899.1:0-7239 GCA_035556995.1 Streptomyces sp. | reverse complement strand
TGCCGCGGCGCCGGGCCACCGAGAGCGCCTGGTCGGCCTGTTTGAAGGCGACGGTGGCCGCCGAGGGACCTGCCGGTGCGGAGACGCCGATGACGAAGGCGTCCTCCGGTGCGGAAGCCGAGCCGTTGTACTGCGCACCGCCACCGCCACCGCCACCGGAACCGGTGGCTTCCACAGCATTCGCCCACGACGCCGCGTACTGGGCGCAGGCGGTGACCGCCGCCCCGCCGTCGGAGGCGAGCACGACGAGGCGGCTTCCGTCGGGCACGACGAGCACAGCCTCGCCGCTGCGGGCGGCAGCCGTCTCGATGAGGTCGGCGAGCTGGTCGATGGGGCCGGGCAGTTCGTCGGAGATGCCCTCCGGTGCGGGTACGGGCATCGCCGAGTTCTCGGTGACGGTGACGACGGGGAGGTTTCCCCCGGCCGCCGAGGACCCTCCTCCTGCACCGTCGGCCCGCGCGCCGGCGGAAGCGTTCACACTCCCGCGGACGCGGGAGTTGGAGCCGGAGGCGGGCTCCGCGACGAGCACGCGCATCGGCGCGTCCAGCAGCCCGCCGTACAGCCGTCCGGCCACCGCGCGGGCGTGGTCGGGTTCGCCGGAGAGCAGCATGCGCATCACCGCGGCGCCCAGGCGCTGTTCGGCTTCCTGCAGGGCCCGCGAACGCTCCATCGTGAGGGTCAGCAGCGCGATCGCGGAGTGCACCGCGTAACGCTCGGCGGTGCCCAGCGGTGCGGCTGTCCCCACCGCGAGCACCGCCTTGGCGCGACGGCCGCTGCCCACCGATTGCAGCTCGACGCGGTCGTCGCCCTCCGCGCCGCTGACCACGGCGCTCGCGGGCGCGGGTCTGTCGCGCAGTCGTTCGGCGTCGCCGACGAAACGGGCGGCGCGGCGCACAGCCCAGGCCGGTGCTGTGGCCACCATGGCCCCGGAGGCGTCGTACAGAGCGGCCCAACCCGCCACCTCCGAGGCGAGTTTGGCGAGCAGCGCCGACGGGCCCTCCTGGGAGAGCGCGGCCTTCGTCATCTCGCGCTGGGCGTCGAAGCCTGCCGTGACCGCGCGGTACTGCTCGGTTGCGATGGCGGCGGAGACCGCCTTGCTGATCGCGATGAAGGGTGTACGGCGCGGCACTTCGAGCAGCGGAAGGTCGGCTTCGCGGCACGCCTCGACGACTGCGTCCGGCACCTTCTCGTAGTTCACGCCCGCGGCGAAGCCCAGACCCACGACGCCCTTGTCCGCCAGACGCCGCACATAGCCGCGCATGGCTTCGGGGTCCTCCGCGTCCAGCTTCAGCGCTGTGAGGAGAAGGAGTTCGCCACCCTCCAGATACGGGGTGGGGTCCGCCAGTTCACTGGCGTGGGCCCAGCGTACGGACGTGTCCAGCCGGTCCTGCCCGGTGAGCACGGCTAGCCGGAGTGCGGAGTGCTGTACGAGCGAGGCGAGAGTCGGTGGCATAACAAGGCTCACGGTACAGCCGCCCGGCTCATTTCGGTCATTCCAGAAGTCATTCCCCAAGTCACTGCCCCAGCTCCGCGAGGATCGGCGGCGTACGCTCTCAACTCACGGTCATCAGGGACAACACAGCGTGTCCGGGCGGCAGATCGTTCGCCAGCTCGGAGGCCGACCACCGCTCGCGCTGCACGGTCCGTACGGTCACGGACTCGGCGGTGACGTACCTGCCGGTGGCCAGTCGGCGCACCGCGTGCATGACACGGGTGAACGGCTCGTCGGAGACG
Source organism: Streptomyces sp. (assembly GCA_035556995.1). GTDB lineage: Bacteria > Actinomycetota > Actinomycetes > Streptomycetales > Streptomycetaceae > Streptomyces. Next base: position 5,505 of record DATMEI010000899.1, on the reverse strand, counting down.
AGCTCCCGGTTGGTGACGTCGCGGGTCTCCACCCACTCCTTGCCCCATACCTCGGCGAAGTGTTCGGCGTCCCAGGGAGTCACCCCGGCGCACACCATCCGGCAGCCGACGGCGCCCAGCAACGGGCCACGCTGGGGCGCCGGTACGTCCTCGAGGCCGCGCAGGGTCAGCAACACCCCCGCGTGGGCGGAGCGGAGACGCTGGAGGCCGCGCAGCGACTGAGGGGTGATCGCCTGTGTCGCGTCGTCGAGCACGAGCCCCGCGAAGAGCGACTGGTCCTCGCGTGCCGTCGCGCACTCCGTGAACTGGGCGAGGACCAGCCGCGCGAGGATGCGTGACGCCTCGGCGTGACCTCGTTCGGGCAGATCGATGCGGACCCGCAGCGGGTGTTCGAGGGCGCGCAGCGAGAACGGCCGTGGGCCGCCGCCCTCCCCGTCCCGTCGGCCCTTTGCGGAGGCAGCGCCCGTACGGCCCGTACCGCCCGCGTCGCCCTCGGGCTGGAAGAAGTCGGCGAATACGGGCCGGTCCAGCAGCGCGATGCGGTCCGCGAGCAGCGGGCGGGGGTCGTCCGGGCGGCTCGACTGCCTTTCGTGGGCGTCGAGTTCACGCAGCTGAGCGCCGGACCCGGCATCCTGCAGCGCTGTGCGCAGCGCGCCGAGGGCGGAGGGGGAACCGTCCAGCAGTTCACGCAGCTCGGACACGGCGGGGAAGCGGCCGTGTGCCGCACGGAAGGGGCCGATGAGCTGTGCCAGCGTCGTGGCCGCGCGGCGGCTGTCGCCGCCGGGGAGGGCCGCGGTCAGGTCACCGACGAGTGCTTCGGCGAGCATGCCCGCCGCCTCGTCCGGGTCGCTCGTGCCGCCGTAGAGGTCGAGGTCGTGCAGGGAGTCCCGCTGACCGATGCGTACGACCGCGTCGAAGGACTCGTCGGGGGCAAGCCGCGCGCCATGGGCTGTCACTGCGACCAGCGCGGCCTGTCCGGCGAGTGCTTGCAGGCACAGCGATTCGGTCACGGGGCGTACGAGGCGTGCCGTCTTGCCGGAACCGGGCGGCCCGACGGCCAGCGCGGACGTGCCGAGGAGGGACGGCTCAAGGGCCACACCGGCGCCGCGGTACTGGCGCGGGTTGCGCTCGGTGTCGGAGGCGGTGCCGATGCGGACCTGCCGCAGGCGCAGGTCGTGGCGTGCGGCACGGGGCTGCGGCAGGGCCCGCTCCCCCGAGGGATGTGCGCATGCTGCGGCGCCCTGAGCCATGACGGTGTCGATGAAGGCGGTGAGCCGGCCGGGGCGCGTCCGTACGGACTCCCAGGCGCGGTGGATACGGGCATGGTCCACGTCGCTCATACGGCCGCCGCGCACTTCGCCGGCGAGGCGGTCGGCGGCCTCCAGGGCGCCGTGGTCGCGCAGTTCGGGCCATTCGACGGGATCGTTCTGCGCGGGCGGAGGGGGCACGGGATGCGTCCCGTCCGTACGTTCGGGCCTGTCGCGGCCCTGCCGGGCCGAGCCCCTGCCGGTCAGACGGGCCCACGTACGGCGGGCGACCTCGGGCCAGCGCCCCAGCCGTCCGAAGACGGCGGCGAGGGCGGTGATGACGAGGGCGTAGTAGGCGTAGGTGAGCCAGACGTAGATCATCTTGTCGCCGCCCGCGGAGCGCCAGGACTCGGGGGTGAGGGCGAGCATGGGCCAGAGCCAGTAATGGCCGAGGTAGCCGTTGTAGAGCAGCGACCAGAGCAGCCAGCCGATGAGGAAGGAGACGGCCGCACCGCTGAGCAGCTGCCGCGCAGGAGTGCGGTTCGGGTCCTTGGGCGGCAGCGGCCGGTAGCCGTAGCGCCAGATGCCGGGCTCCGCTTCGGGGCGCGGGGTCCGCAGCCAGTCGGCGAGCGGCGGTCCGGTTTCCGGCGCACGCGCGGGCCTGGGCGGCGCTGACGGCGCTGTGGCGGAAGCCGGTGGCGAAGGCGGGGGTGGTTCCGAAGCCGGTGGCGCGGGCGGCGGTGGCGGATGCGCCGTCTGTGATCCGTCCGCTCGGCTCTGCTCGGGCAGCGCGGCGCCCGGCCCCCCTTCGGAGCTCTGGGTGCTGTGTGTGCCGTCCGAACTCTGCCTCCGGTGCGGAGACTCCATGTCCATCTGCTGCCTCTACCCTTGCCCGGCTGGTGCGTTCCCGCTCCCCGGTCCCAATCTAGCCGTCGATGGAGGCAGTTGGCCCGTGACGGTACGTCCGGCACCCTTCGCGCAGCAGGCGGACGGAGCAGGACGCCCCCGCACGGGACCCGTACGGGCATGGGCCGCGGGCAGTCCGTAAGACCGAGCCGTGCCTATGTCCGTGACGGCCAACACGACACGGTGACTTCTCCGCACCGGTGCATGTCTCGCTCTTGCCCCTGCCTCTAGCCTTCGAGGGACGTGCAGGCCCCTTCGTCCCGAGAGAGAGCGCTATGAGCACGATGACGGAAATGTCCGGCGGTCCGGCACTCCCCCAGGAGCGCCGCGTCGTCACGTCCATCCCGGGGCCGAAGTCCCAGGAGCTGATGGCCCGCAAGCAGGCCACCGTGGCCGACGGCATCGGGACCGTGATGCCCGTCTTCGCCAAGCGCGCCGGCGGCGGCGTCCTGGAGGACGTGGACGGCAACTCCTTCATCGACTTCGGCTCAGGGATCGCCGTGACCGGCGTCGGCAACAGCGCGGAGGCCGTCGTCCGGCGTGCGACCGCCCAGCTGGCGGACTTCACCCACACCTGTGTGATGGTCACGCCGTACGAGCCCTACGTGGAGGTCTGCGAGGAGCTCGCGCGGCTGACACCGGGCGACCACGCCAAGAAGAGCGCGCTGTTCAACTCGGGCGCCGAGGCGGTGGAGAACGCCGTCAAGATCGCGCGCACCTACACCAAGCGCCAGGCGGTCGTCGTCTTCGACCACGGCTACCACGGCCGTACGAACCTCACGATGGCGCTCACCTCGAAGAACATGCCGTACAAGCACGGCTTCGGGCCCTTCGCCCCGGAGATCTACCGAGTGCCCGTCGCCTACCCCTACCGCTGGCTGACCGGCCCGGACAACTGCGCCGAGGAAGCCGCCGCCCAGGCGATCGACCAGATCAGCAAGCAGGTCGGCGTGGAGAACGTGGCGGCGATCGTGATCGAGCCCGTGCTCGGCGAGGGCGGTTTCATCGAGCCGGCGAAGGGCTTCCTGCCGCGCATCGCGCAGTTCGCGAAGGAGAACGGCATCGTCTTCGTGGCGGACGAGATCCAGTCCGGTTTCTGCCGTACGGGCCAGTGGTTCGCCTGTGAGGACGAGGGCATCGTCCCCGACCTGATCACCACCGCGAAGGGCATCGCCGGCGGCCTGCCGCTGGCGGGCGTCACCGGGCGCGCCGACATCATGGACTCGGCGCACGTGGGCGGCCTCGGCGGCACCTACGGCGGCAACCCGGTCGCCTGTGCCGCCGCCCTCGGCTCCATCGAGACGATGCGCGAGCTGGACCTGGCCGCCAGGGCCAAGCGCATCGAGGAGGTCATGAAGCCGCGGCTGCGGAAGCTGGCCGACCAGTACGACGTCATCGGCGACGTACGCGGCCGTGGCGCCATGCTCGCGATCGAGCTGGTCAAGCCCGGCGGCAAGGAGCCCGACCCGCAGGTCACGGCAGCGCTCGCCAAGGCGTGCCACCAGGACGGCCTGCTGGTGCTCACCACCGGTACGTACGGCAATGTGATGCGTTTCCTGCCGCCGCTCGTGATCGATGAGGCACTGCTCGACGAGGGCCTGGACGTACTGGAAGGCGCCCTGGCCGGTCTGTGAGAACGGACGGGCACGGTGCAGAAACCGTTCGGCGTGAAGAATCTGTGCGAGGCCGATGGCCGGAGCGTAATCCGGCTGTCCGGGCTCGCTGAGCTGCCGTACGGTTTCAGCAATCGCTGGGTCCTCCGGAACTCCACTCCGGACTCCCGGCCCGAGCCGGTCTCTCCCCAAGACAGGCCCGGTCGTGCCCTGGCGCACGCTCATCACCGATCGGGGGACCGCCCGTCCCATACCCCCCGGGGCTCGCGGAATACCGGTCGATACGACCGCTCCGGAACTCTCCCCCCCGTTCCGGGGCGGTCGGCCGTTCACTTCGCAGTCTGCGCGCTGTGCTGCGTGCTCTTCGCTCTCATCACATGGCAGGTCGCCGTCGCAGGACCGCTGCTGGCCCTGGACGCACGGCTCGGTGGCGCGCTGCGGCGCAGCTCCCCGCCCACCGTGGTGGCGGAACTCTTCGCGGACCTGGGCAACTTGACCGTCGCCGTGCCGGTGCTCGCCGCAGCGACGGCGTACGCGGTGTACAGGGCGCCGACCTCAGGTGTGCACCGCTGGCTGGCACCGCTGTGCGTGCTGACGGCGATGGGGGGCGTTGCCGTGATCGTCCCCCTCGTCAAGGTGTGGCTCGGCAGACCCGGGCCGCTCGGCGGCGTCAACTACTACCCCTCCGGGCACACCGCCACAGCGGCCGTCGCGTTCGGCGGGGCCGCGCTCCTGCTGTCCCTTTCGCTACGGCGGCGTCGGTACTGGCCGCTGCCGGCCACCGCGGCGGTGCTCACCGCACTGTGCAGCGCGGGTCTCGTCTGGCGCGGTTACCACTGGCCGCTGGACGTGCTGGCGAGCTGGTGCCTGGCCTGGGTGCTGCTGACCTCGGCAACCGCCTTCGTACGGCGCGGACTCCGGCGCGCCCCGCACCGGGACCGGCATCGGGACCGGCAGGAACAGCCGCCGGAACGGTGACTGACGGCTGGATCACCGGCCGCCGTTCCACGTCCCCGCGAGGCGTGCGGCGGCGTTCTGCATCGCCAGTTCCAGCACGGCGGGGTCGGTGAGCGTCCCCGAGCCGTCCGGCTGTATCAGCCAGCGTGCGCCTCCCGCGGCACGGCCGCCCGGACGGGGAGCGACGATCCACGTGCCGCGCCCCGCGCACCGTATGCCCGTGTCAGCCCAGCGTGCGGCGGTGCCGGGCGGCACGAAGAAACCGATGCGGGCATCGCCGAAGTCGGCGAGTACGGGCCCGGGCCTGTCAAGACAGCCGGTGAGGGCGTCCAGCGTCGGATAGCCCAGCAGCCCGCCGACTATCAGTACGTCCCACATCCGTCCGGCCGGAAGCAGCACCACTCCCAGTGGGCTTCTCGCCCACTCGGCCTGGCAGGCGTCCGGATCCGGAGCCGCCGATGCGAGCCACTCGGCTGCTCCCCGTGCCCCCGCTGTTCTGCTCATGGTCCGCCTCTCCTCGTGCACGTGTGCACACGGGGAGGGCCGGAACCTGCCGAGTCCGTACGCCACTTCCTCGGATTGTCCGGTGCGCGAACCTGACCGCGCGGCGCCGCAGTGAGCGAACGCCGCGCGAGTCACGTTCCGTTCGGCAGTACCTGCCGTTCCTGTGTGCACTCGTGCGTGGCCGAGTCTGCTTGTGCCCGAGGTACACATCCGTACCGGGGATGTGCGGTGTTGTGCGGTGGAGAGCCTGCCCTCCTGCGCCCGCCGTCAGTCCCGGC
>DATMEI010000898.1:0-2189 GCA_035556995.1 Streptomyces sp. | reverse complement strand
ACGCCTCGCGCGGCGTCGGTGACGTCCGGATCGACGGCCGTCATGCCCGCGTACGTGTTGGTGACGATCACCGGGACGGCCAGGGCGATCAGCGCCACATAGACGGGCCACATGCTCAGCCCGCCGGCCAGGAACACCAGCGTGACCAGGCCGACGGTGGGCAGTGCGCGCCCGAAGCCCGCGAGGTTGATGGCGAGGAAGGCGAAGCGCCTGGTGTGCCCGATGAACAGGCCGAGCGGGAGGGCCAGTACGGCGCCCGCGAGGGTGGCCAGCAGCGAGTACTGGAGGTGTTCCAGCAGCCGGACGGTGATGCCTCCGGGCCCGGACCACTGGGCGGAGCTGGTCAGCCAGTGCACGAGGTCGCTGAGGAGTTGAAGCACGGTCAGGCCCCCTTCGTACGGTGCCGGGCCCAGGGCGTGCACAGGTACTGGACGGCGACGAGTACGGCGTCCGCGAGCAGCGCGAGCAGCAGGGTCAGCAGCACACCGGCGATCACGGGCGTGGTGTAGCTGCGCTGGAAGCCGTCGGTGAAGAGCTGTCCGAGCCCGCCGTAGCCGATGTAACTGGCCACGCTCACCAGGGAGATGGTCATGACGGTTGCCACCCGCACGCCGGCCATGATCACGGGGAGGGCCAGTGGCAGCTCGACGGTGAGCAGGGTGCGCAGCGGGCGCGAGCCCATGGCGAGGGACGCCTCACGGGCGTGCGCGGGGACGCTGTCCAGGCCGTCGACGGTGTTACGGATCAGGACGACGAGTGTGTAGATGGTCAGCCCGGTGATCGCCGTGCCGCGGGTGAGGCCGGTGACGGGGAGCAGCAGGACGAAGAAGGCGAGGGAGGGGACGGTGAACAGGACGTTGGATGCGCCGAGTATGAGCCCGCGCAGCTTGCGGACCCGGTGGGCGACGACGGCCAGGGGCAGCGCGATCACCAGACCGGACAGCACCGCGGGCACGGCTATGGAGAGGTGGTCCAGGGTGAGGGTCGTCATGTCGCCGATGTGATCGGGGAACCAGGCCCAGTCGATCGCCGTCATGCGCCCGCCTCGGCCGTACGGGCGCCGGTGTCCGCGCTGTCCTGGCGGTCCAAGTGGCTTTCGTCGCCGGCCGGTTCGGCTTCCATCGCGGCCGCGGCGTGGTGGAGGGCGGCCCGTTCGTGCAGTGCGGCACGGCCGGTGACACCGGCCAGCACTCCGTCGCCGTGGACGCGGGCGACGGCCCTGGCGGGCGAGGTGAGCGACTCGTCGAGGGCGGCCAGCAGCGAGTCCTCGTCGTGCAGCGGCCGCAGAGGCAGCAGGTCCGCGTCGCCGGCGGTGCCGCCGGTGGGCAGCGCCTCGGTGTCGAGCCAGCCCACGGGCCTGCCGTCCGGTGCGACGGCGATCCGCCAGCGGCCGTCGGTGCCGGGGCCGGTCTCCTTGCCACCGTCCGTCCTGGTGCCGCCGTCTGTGCGGATGCCGGAGACCGGTTCGTCGGTGCGTACGGGGGAGGCGGGCGTGTGCGGCACGGCGGCTTCGCCGAGGGTGGTCAGTGAGAGCAGCTTCAGGCCGCGCTCGGCGCCCAGGAACCCGGCGACGAAGTCGTCTGCGGGCCGGGTCAGCAGCTGCGCGGGCGGTGCGCACTGCACGAGCCGGCCGCCCGTGCGGAAGACGGCTATCCGGTCGCCGAGCCGGACGGCCTCGTCTATGACGTGGGTGACGAAGACGACGGTCTTGCGCAAGTCACGCTGGAGCCGGAGCAGTTCGTCCTGCAACTGGGTCCGTACGACCGGGTCGACCGCGCCGAACGGCTCGTCCATCAGCAGCACCGGCGGGTCGGCGGCCAGGGCGCGGGCCACGCCGACGCGCTGCTGCTGGCCGCCGGAGAGCTGGTGCGGATAGCGCTTGGCGGATCCGGCGTCCAGGCCCACCCGTTCCAGGAGTTCGGCGGCGCGGCTGCGGGACTTCTGGCGGCCCCAGCCGAGCAGCAGCGGGACGGTGGCGACGTTGTCGAGGACGGTGCGGTGCGGGAAGAGACCGGACTGCTGGATCACGTAGCCGATGGACCGGCGCAGTTCGGCGGCGTCCGAGTCGCGCACGTCGCGCCCGGCCACTCTCACGGTGCCGCTGCTCGGCTCCACCATGCGGTTGATCATGCGCAGAGTGGTCGTCTTGCCGCAGCCGGAGGAGCCGACCAGGACGGTGAGACCGCCTT
>DATMEI010000897.1:0-7870 GCA_035556995.1 Streptomyces sp. | reverse complement strand
CTTCAACGCGGACACCACAGGGATCGCGGTCCTGGGCACATACACCAAGGCCGCAGCCCCCAAAGCGGCCACCGAGGCCATCGCCAAGCTCACAGCCTGGAAGCTCGGCGTCCACGGCGTCGACGCGAGCGGCAAGGTGACCTTGACCTCCGCCGGCGGCACCAAGCACAAGAAGGGCACGAAAGCCGCCTTCAACGCGGTCTCAGGACACCGGGACGGCTACGTGACCGAATGCCCCGGCGAAAGGCTCTACGACGAGCTTCCCGCCATCAGGGCCCAGGCCCGGAAGCTCCAGGGCCGCTGAGCGGAGCGGACCCACCCGGAACCCGGGCGACCTTCGGGCAACCTCGGGCGGACGCGCTCCGTCCTCCTCCACACGACTGCCGCGCCGCATCTCCGCCCGGCGCGGCAGTCGCGCGTCCGGGTGCACGTCCCGGCAGGGTGTGCACCCTGCATAAACTGACCGCCGACCACCCGGCTCAGACCTCCTCCGTCAGTCAGGAAGCGAAGAAAACTGGTGACAGAAGCGATCCTCCTGGTCGGGGGCAAAGGCACCCGGCTGCGCCCGCTGACCGTGCACACGCCGAAGCCGATGGTGCCGGCGGCGGGCGTCCCGTTCCTCGCCCACCAGTTGGCGAGGGCGCAGGCAGCCGGCGTCGATCACGTGGTGATGGCCACGTCCTACCTGGCCGAGGTCTTCGAGCCGTACTTCGGCGACGGATCACAGCTGGGCCTGCACCTGGAGTACGTCACGGAGGAGGAGCCGCTCGGCACCGGCGGGGCCATCCGCAACGTCGCCTCGCGGCTGCGCTCGGCCCCCTCGGACCCGGTGCTGATCTTCAACGGGGACATCCTCACCGGCCTCGACATCGGCGAACTCGTGGACACCCACACCCGTACGGGCGCCGACGTCTCGCTTCATCTCACCCGTGTGACCGATCCCCGTGCGTTCGGGCTGGTGCCCACGGACGACAGCGGCCGCGTCACCGCGTTCCTCGAGAAGCCGCAGACGCCCGAGGAGATCGTCACCGATCAGATCAACGCCGGCGCGTACGTCTTCAACCGTTCCGTCATCGACACCATCCCCGCAGACCGGCCGGTCTCCGTCGAACGCGAGACCTTCCCCGGCCTGCTCTCCGAGGGTGCGCATCTGCAGGGCATGGTCGACTCGACCTACTGGCTCGATCTGGGCACACCCGAGGCGTTCGTACGCGGCTCCGCCGACCTCGTGCTCGGCAGGGCGCCTTCGCCCGCCGTGCCCGGCCGGTGCGGTGACCAACTGGTCCTGGACACGGCCGAGGTGGCGCCCGACGCCAAGCTGACGGGCGGCACGGTCGTGGGAGCGGGCGCCACGGTCGGCGCGGGTGCGCGGATCGACGGTTCGGCCGTGCTGGACGGCGCCGTCATCGAACCCGGCGCCGACGTACGGGACTCGCTCATCGGCGCCGGTGCCCGCATCGGCGCGGGCACAGTCCTCGACGGCGCCGTGGTGGGCGACGCCGCGGTGGTGGGAGACGGCAACGAACTGCGCGACGGCATCCGCGTGTGGTGCGGGGTGCGCATTCCTGCGGGGGCTGTGCGTTTCTCGTCCGATCAGTGACCCCGCCCCTGCCGTTGCTCCTGCCCCCTTCTCCCGGACCGTCCGCCGCATCCCGCCCCATCCGCCCCTTCCCGCCCCGCAGGGGTAGCGCCGGGCACGTCACGCCTACGCTGTCGGGCGTGCCTGCCACCCGTACCTGGACCGCGCCCCCGTCGTACGACCTGCGGAGCAATCTGCGCGTGCTGAGGCGCGGACCGTACGACCCCTGCTACCGGACCGAGGGCGGCGCGGTCTGGCGCGCGACCCGCACCCCGGACGGCCCGGCGACGCTGCACATCACGACCGGCGCCGCCGACAGGGAAGTACGCGCCGAGGCATGGGGGACGGGCGGACAGTGGGCCCTCGACCGGCTCCCCGCGCTGCTCGGCGCCGACGACGACCCGTCCGCCTTCACACCCCACCACCGGCTGACACGGGAGGCGCACCGCCGCCACCCCGGGCTGCGGCTGCCGCGTACGGCACTGGTCATGGAAGCGCTGATTCCGTCGGTGCTGGAGCAGAAGGTCACCACCCATGAGGCGTACCGCGCCTGGCGGCTTCTCGTACGCCGCCACGGCGAGCGCGCTCCCGGACCGCACGACGACCTTCACGTCATGCCCGACCACCGCACCTGGTGCCGCATTCCCTCGTGGGAGTGGCACCGTGCGGGCGTCGACAGCAAGCGCTCCGCCACCGTGATACGGGCCGCACAGCGCGCTCCGCGTCTGGAGGAGGCCGCGTCGATGGAGCTGCCCGCCGCCATGGCCAGGCTCCAGCTCATCCCGGGCATCGGCCCCTGGACCGCCGCCGAGACCCTCCAGCGCAGCAACGGCGACCCCGACGCACTGACCGTCGGAGACCTCCATCTGCCGCGCATCATCGGCCACTCGCTCACCGGCGCGAGGGACACGGACGACGACGGAATGCTGGAACTGCTGGCCCCGTACGAGGGACAGCGGCACCGTGCGGCCAGGCTGATCCTGCTCGTCGGGCGTGCACCGGCCCGCCGGCAGCCCCGGTTCCCGATCGGTGACATCGCCCGCCTGTGACCCGGTCCGTCAGCGCACCTCGGTGAAGTCCCCGCCGTCCCGTGGCGGACGCTCCCGCGGAGGCGCGGCGGCGTGCCCCACCGCGACGGCGCCCATCGGATCCCAGTCGCCGGGCAGTTCGAGTACGTCACGTACGACGTCCCGGCAGAACATCGTCGACGACACCCACGCCGACCCCAGCTGCTCCCCGGCCAGCGCCACCAGGAAGTTCTGGATGCCCGCGCCGCAGGCGACGACGAACATCTCCCGCTCGGCCGCGGCCCGTCGCCCGTCCGGATAGTCATGCGAACCGTCCATCACCAGGCACGGCACGACGAGATACGGCGCGTTCCGCAGTACGTCGCCGCGCCGGACGCGCTTGGCGATGCTCTCCTCGCTCTTGCCGTCCGCGCGCAGGTCCTCGATCCACTGCTCGCGCATGGCGTCGAGCAACTCGCGCCGTGACTCCGGGGATTCGAGCAGTACGAAGCGCCACGGCGTCGTGTGGTGCGGAGCGGGCGCCGTCACGGCTGCGTCGACAGCTCTGCGTACGGCACCGCCGTCCACCGGCTCGGATGTGAATTCGCGGACGGTACGCCGAAGTCCGAGCGCCTCGCGTACTGCCTCGGAGGTGCCCAGCCGGAACATGTCGTGCGCGGCGTCCCGCACCAGCGCCCGTGCCGACTCGGAGGCCTCCGCACGTTCCAGCACGTGCTGCGGCAGCCCGCGCACCACGGCCACGGGGAGTCCGTCGGCCTTGCCCTTTACCAGCTCGCCCGCTGCCGCGAGTTCGTCCCCGACAGCTGTCACGGTCACGCCGAGCGGATTGCCGAATGTGTCGACGCCGCCACGGAGGTCCTCCAGCACCCGAACACCTGAGGCGCCGATGGCGACATCGGTCTGCCCCTCGCGCCAAGGCCGCCCGAAGGTGTCGGTGACGACCACGCCGACATCGACACCCAGTGCGTCCCGTACGCCCTCGCGTATCCGCAGAGCGGACGCATCCGGGTCCTCGGGCAGCAACAGCACGGTCCCCTTGGGGGTGTTGGAGGCATCCACGCCTGCCGCCGCCATCACGAAGCCGTGCCGGCTCTCCACGATGCGGGCGGGGCCGCGGCGGGCGACCACACGAACCGTCTCGGCGTCGATCGCAGCCTCACGGTCGTCCGCCTGGACGATTCGGCCCTCCGCCTTGCTCACGATCTTCGAAGTGACGATCAGCACATCGCCGTCAGCCAGTCCGGGCGACGTTCCGTTCGTGCTCGCCGCGCTGACCATGAGCTTGACCAGGTCGTCTCCGGGACGCACCTCGGGGATGCCGGGCAACGCCCACACCTGGTAGGCGGGCAGCGGCCGGTCCCCGGCGGGCTCGCTCGTGCCGGGCGCCGTCATGCCCGTACCTCCTCGGCCAGCGCGAGTGCTTCGCGGGCCATCGTCGCCGTGGCCTCCGTGCCGGACATCATCAACGGGACGGCGCGGCAGCGGATTCCGGCCTCCTCAACGGCCTGGGTGGACTGGCCGTCCACGGTGTCGACGAGCCAGCCGTCCAGCAGTCCGCTGCCGTAGTGCTGCGCGACGGCCGCGGCAGTGGCTTCGACGCCCACCGCCGAGAGCACCTTGTCGGCCATGCCGCTCACGGGTGCGTCCCCGACGATCGGCGACAGACCGACAACCGGCACCCCGGCGTCCGCGATGGCCTCCCTGATCCCCGGCACGGCGAGGATCGTGCCCACGCTGACCACCGGGTTGGAAGGCGGGAAGAGGACGACGTCGGCGTCGGCGATCGCGTCCAGTACACCCGGTGCGGGCTTGGCGGTCTCCGCGCCGACAGGCACCACAGCGTGAGCGTCCACGGAGGCGCGGAGCCGCACCCAGTACTCCTGGAAGTGCACCGCCTTGCGGCTCTCCCCGCCGTCGCCCTGCTGGGAGCCCTCGAGGTCGGCGGTGTCGATCAGCACATGCGTCTCGACCCGGTCGTCCGTCATGGGCAGCAGCCGCACTCCGGGCTGCCAGCGCGAACACAGCGCCTCGGTGACGGAGCTGAGCGGGTACCCGGCGCTCATCATCTGCGTACGGACGATGTGGGTGGCGAAGTCGCGGTCGCCCAGCCCGAACCACTCCGGTCCCACGCCGTACGCCGCCAGCTCCTCCTTCACCACGAACGACTCGTCGGACCGTCCCCAGCCCTGTTCCTCGTGGATGCCTCCGCCCAGCGTGTACATCACAGTGTCGAGGTCGGGACAGACCTTCAGCCCGAAGAGGTGGATGTCGTCACCGGTGTTGCCGATGACGGTGACGTCCGCGTCGGGCACGGCGGACTTCAGTCCGCGCAGAAAGCGGGCACCACCGATGCCCCCGGCCAGAACCACAATCCGCTCCATGCGGACAGTGTGTCAGCAGGCACCCCTCGAACAGCAGGGCGGTTACTGCGTACTGGCGAGCTCAGTCGGCCGTCGGGGCGCTGCGACAGCCGCGCATGCGGCGGGCGACGGGTCCATCGCCATCTCGGTCAGGCCGGGGAAGTAGATGTGCAGGCTGACGGCGGGTGCGAGACCGTCGTTGACGACCTCGTGCACATAGCCGGGTGCGAAGACCCGCTGCGCGTCAGGGCCCAGTGTGCGGCGGGTGTCCCGCGCGTGCTCGGTCAGTTCACCGTCGAGCACGGTGAACACCCCTGAGGACGGCCCGTGGTCGTGGCGTCCGCTGCCCTGCCCGGGCAGCCAGCTGAGCAGCCACACCTCGTACCCGGGTCCGGTGCGCAGCCGGTGGTACCAGCGAGTGGTCGGGTCGTACTGCACGAGCGGCGCCCAGCTCGGGCGGTCGGCGGCGATCGTACGGGCCAGCCCGGCGTAGCCCGCGACCGTGGCGGGGTGGGCAGGGGCAGGCGGCATGAGGTGGGGGAGAGCGAGCGGGTCGCCCGCGATCTCGACGTCGCTGTTCACGTCAGTGGAAGCTTTCGCGCTGGAGGGAGCCCGGATCAAGGCCGGGCGGGGAAGGGTGCGGAACCGGTGGTCTGAGACGGGCTGGGAAGAGCCTCAAGCCTCAACAGCAGCGACAGCGACAGCAGCAGTGACCCGAGGCGACGCGAGCAGCGCGAAGGAGTCGGCCGGCGGCGGCCGTACGGAACTCGGTGGAAGTCACTGGCATGCGGTCAAGGAGACCGACTCACCCGTACTGCTGTCAACCTGATGTCGCGTTTGGGCCTCATGTTTCACCACATCCGGTTGTGGTAGTCGGCGAAAGGTTTGTGCTTGCCGACCGCCGGACAAGTGGCGCAACACCCGTGCTCGTGAACGCCGTTGTATATCTGTGACCGCACCGTGATCGGGTCTGTCCGGGTGGACGGCGGTCGATGTGACCGACGGCGTGCACGGAGTCCTCCGCAGGAGGTCCCGGGCAGCGGCGACCGCGGGTGTATGACACGGTTCGTGGAGATATCAACACTTACCCGTCGCCCTTGGTTCCGCAGAGTGAATAACGGACCCAATAGCAGATCTCGGCTTGACTGGCGCGGATCGGCACACTTGTAATTTCACACGTGTCGTTCAGCCGGAATCGATAACGACGGCATCACGGGGACGCAAAGACGGACGAGGGGCGCACAAATGGCCGAGCTGTTCCAGGAAGTGCTGGTCGACGAGGTGGACGAGGAGCTCGGCTGGCAGGAACGCGCATTGTGCGCCCAGACCGATCCCGAGTCGTTCTTCCCTGAAAAGGGCGGATCCACAAGAGAGGCGAAGAAGGTCTGCCTGGCCTGCGAGGTCCGCTCCGAATGCCTCGAGTACGCCCTCGCGAACGACGAGCGTTTCGGTATCTGGGGCGGACTGTCCGAGCGTGAGCGGCGTCGCCTGAAGAAGGCAGCGGTGTAGCAACTGGCGGGCGGCAAAATGCCCGTACATGCACGGACTAGTTGCATCGACTAGTTGCACGGACCGATGGGCACTTCGCACTGAGCCGTTAGTGTGTGGCCCGTCCACGGTGCGCGACCCCTCCCAGGGGCGAGTGCGCCTACGCAGTCCGTCGCAGCGTCTTCGGGGGATCGCCCCCGCACCCCCGGGAGGGGCCCGCACCTCGATGTCCGTGCACAGCTATACGGCGGCCCAGTACGAGGCGGCCACACCTGAGTTCCCCCGCCACGTCGTCACCGCCGTGCTCGTCTCGCACGACGGCGCGAGGTGGCTGCCGGATGCACTCTCGGGACTGCTCTCCCAGGAGCGTCCGGTGCAGAACGTCATCGCCGCCGACACCGGCAGCGCAGACGAATCCGCCCGGCTGCTCGCCGAGACTCTCGGCCCCGACCGCGTACTGCACATGGCACGCCGTACGGGTTTCGGCACCGCAGTCGAAGAGGCCGCCCGCACAGCGGGGGCGCCCACGCCGGACGACCTTCCGTACCTGAAGCGGCCCAGCGGATGGGACCCGGTCACGCGTACCTGGCGCGACGACGCGTACGACATGCCGGAACTGCCGCACGGTGAACCCGTGCAGTGGCTGTGGCTGCTGCACGACGACTGCGCTCCCGAACCGGACGCGCTCGCACGGCTGTTGCGCATCGTCGACGCCGACCCCGCTGCCACCGTTCTCGGGCCCAAGCTGCGCAGCTGGTACGACCGCAGGCAACTGCTGGAAGCCGGGGTGTCGATCGCCAACAGCGGTCGCCGCTGGACCGGAGTGGAACGGCGCGAACAGGACCAGGGACAGCACGACCAGGTACGGACAGTGCTGTCGGTGTCCACCGCCGGCATGCTCGTCCGCCGGGACGTCTTCGAGGAACTCGGGGGCTTCGACGGGCGGTTGCCGCTGATGCGCGACGACGTCGATCTGTGCTGGCGGGCGCATGCTGCGGGGCACGGTGTGCTGATCGTGCCGGACGCGGTGGTACGGCACGCCGAGGCCGCCTCACGCGAGCGCCGTCCGGTCGACTGCGTCGGCCGAGCGGCCAGGGGCGGGGCCAGCCCGCATCGCGTCGACAAGGCGGGTGCCGTCTACACGCTGCTCGCCAACGTGCCCGGGTCGAAGCTCCCGTGGGTCATGCTGCGCCTGGTGCTCGGCACACTGCTGCGTACGCTCGCCTATCTCGTCGGGAAGGTGCCCGGACAGGCACTGGACGAGGTGACCGGCCTCACCGGAACGCTCCTGCGGCCGGGCAGGCTCCTGGGTGCGCGACGGCGGCGTGGCAAGCCCGTCGTGCCCTACGCCGATCTGCGGCACCTCTTCCCGCCTCCCGGCGCGACTCTGCGCGTCACCGCCGAGCAGGTGGCGA
>DATMEI010000896.1:0-3112 GCA_035556995.1 Streptomyces sp. | reverse complement strand
ATCGGGGTGCTCCGGCTCGGCCTGTTTCTCCTGGACCCTGCGCGGCCGGCGCAGTTCGTACCAGACGGTGGCGATCGCGGCGACGATCAGGACGATGCCGGCCGCGAGCAGCAACGGGCGCAACCCGGCCTTGACGTAACGCAGGTAGAGGTCGGTGAAGCCGGCACGCAGCACCGCCGCGCCGAGGAGGAACAGCACGGCTGCCTGCGCCTCCCGCTTCACAGCAGGACCGCCCCGACCAGGGCCGACATCAGGACGGCAAGAGCGAAGGTGACGGGCGCGAACCGCAGCGCGAACCCGCGCCCGAACGTGGCGGCCTGCATGGCGAAGAGCTTCAGGTCGATCATCGGTCCGACGACGAGGAACGCCAGCCGGGAGGTGAGCGAGAACTGGGACAGAGAGGCGGCCACGAACGCGTCGGCCTCGGAGCAGATCGACAACAGCACCGCGAGGACCGCCAGGGCGAGGATCGACACCAAGGGGCTGTCGGCCGCGGAGTTCAGCCAGCCTGCCGGTACCACGGCTTTGAGAGTGGCCGCTGCCATCGCCCCGACGACGAGGAAACCGCTGGCGTGCATCACGTCATGCCGTACGGACCCCCAGAACGCCGCCCCCTTGCTGAGGCCGTCGAGAGACAGGTGGGCCGGCGGACGCAGCCAGTCGGTGCGGCCCAGCCGCTGCCACAGCCACCCCATGATGCAGGCCACGAGCAGGCTCGCCACGAACCGGGCGAGGACCATCTCCGGGTTGCGGGGGAAGGCGACCGCCGTGGCGGTCAGCACGATCGGGTTGATCGCCGGGGCGGACAGCAGGAACGCGAAGGCCGCCGCGGGCGTGACGCCCCGGCGCACAAGCGCCCCGGCCACCGGTACGGAGGCGCACTCGCAGCCGGGCAGGACCACCCCGGCCATCCCGGCGGCCGGCACCGCCAGAGCCGGCTGCTTCGGCAGCGCGCGGGCGAAGAACGAGGGCGGGACGAACACCGCGATGATCGCCGAGAGCAGCACACCGAGGACGAGGAAGGGCAGTGCCTGGATGACCACAGCGACGAATACGGTCATCCAGCTCTGCATCGCCGGACCGGACAACGCCTGACGGATCGGCCCCTGCATCGCAACAACCAGGAGCAGAAGCATCATCAGGACGAGACGTGAATCGAACTGCCAGCCCCGCTGGTCCTCGGCGTCGCGGTGGTCAGCCCCGGCCGGGGCCGACTTGGTGGTGGTCACAGGTGTGAGGTACCTCCGGTACGGAGCGGCCACGCTGATGCTCCGCCGCTGTACGACTAGGCGGCGGTTCCGCGTTCGGCTGCGCTTCTCTCGACGCAGAACTCGTTGCCTTCGGGGTCGGCCAGCGTTGCCCAGCCGGTGCCGTCGGGGCGGCGGTGGTCGGACACGAGGGCGGCGCCCAGGGCCAGCAGCCGCTCGACCTCTTCGTCCCGGGTGCGGTCCTGCGGCTGCAGGTCCACGTGCACGCGGTTCTTGACGGAGGCGCCCTTGCGCTCAGGGACCGTCACGAACAGCAGCGTGGCACCTGGCGACTCGATCAGCGCCTCCGGGTCGCCGGGGTTGTCTTCGTCCGACAGCGGAGAATCGAGGACCTCGGCCCAGAAGCGGCCAAGTCCGTAGGCGTCGGCGCAGTCGATGGTTATGTGTCTCACCAGGGATGCCATGCGCGTCACTATGCCCGGGCAAGCCACAGCCTTCCACCGCTTCGCGGATTGCGGTGAGCGGCGCTCGAACGTCCGGCGCGAGCAATCGTCAATTCCTGTGGGATGGCTGGGTCGTGGTGGCGGGTGATTCCTTGGATCACCCGCCGGGCAGTGAGCGTTCGGCCCGTGGCTGTCAGCCGGTTGTGAGGATCTCCACGCCGAGCGCTGTGAGCCGTTCGACGACTGCGTCGTGGGGGTCGGCGTCGGTGATCAGTCCGCTGGTCTCTTCCCAGGGCAGGACGCGGTAGCGCGAAGCTGTGCCGATCTTCTCGGAGGAGGCGAGGATGTAGGTGTCCGCCGCGCGTGCGGCCAAGGCACGCTTCATCGCGGCCTCTTCGGCATCGCCAGTGGTCAGTCCCGCCTCGGGATGCACGCCGGTGACGCCGATCAGGCAGAGGTCGGCGGAGACGTTCTGCGCGGCCCCGACCGCGGTCGCTCCGCAGGCGACCGCCGAGTGCTTGAAGATGCGGCCACCGAGCAGGAAGAGCTCCGCCTGCGGATGGTCGAGCAGGGCGGCGGCAATGGTCGGGCTGTGGGTGATCACGGTGCAGGCCAGGTCCTGCGGGAGTGAGTGGGCGACGGCGAGTGCGGTGGTGCCGCCGTCGAGGATCAGCGCGCCGCCCGGCCGCACCAGTCCGGCGGCCAGCCCGGCGACCTTCCGCTTGCTGTCCGGGGCCACCGTCTGCCGGGCGGCGTAGCCGGCCACCGCCGGCGAGACGGGCAGCGCGCCGCCGTAGACCCGCTGGCACAGTCCCTCGGAGGCGAGATCGCGCAGGTCGCGCCGCACGCTGTCGTCGGAGATCCCCAACTCTGCGGAGACGTCCTTGGCGACGATCTTGCCCTCACGGGCGAGCAGATCAAGCAGGTGGTCGCGTCGTTCAGCAGCCAGCATGCACACTCTCTCCTGTTCTTGCACGTTTCTGCGTGTATCGTAGCGCCTCATGAACGACAAGCCCATGCTCATCTTGATCGCCGGGCCCTACCGTTCCGGCACCAACGGCGACCCGCAGGCCATGGCCGGCAACCTCGCCCGTCTCGAAGCCGCCGCCTGGCCCGTCTTCACCGCCGGCCACCTCCCCGTAATCGGGGAATGGATCGCCCTGCCCGTATTGCACTCCGCCGGCGCGGGACCCACCGACCCCCTCGCCGACCAGGTGCTCTACCCGACCGCCGACCGCCTGCTCGCGCACTGCGACGCCGTGCTGCGCCTGCCCGGCGACTCCACCGGAGCCGACCAGGACGTCGCCACCGCCCACCGCCGCGGCCTGCCCGTCTACCACGACGTGGCCGAGATCCCCCGCCGCACCCCGCAGGAGACCGTGTGACTTCCCGCCCCGGCATCGATGTCCCTGACAGCCGCGGCCGCACCGGCCTCGACCAGGCAGGGCGCGGCCTGGACCG
>DATMEI010000895.1:0-4712 GCA_035556995.1 Streptomyces sp. | reverse complement strand
GCCGCAACGGGGTTTCCACGGGCTGGAGTTGAGGCTTCTTCCCGGCCTCCAGTGCCTCGTAGGCGGCTGCCAGGTCGGGCACGATGATGCGCCACGACACTCCGTCGACGGAGAGGTGATGCCCCATGAACATCAGCCGGCCCGGCTCGTCCTGACCGGCGTCGAACCACAGGACGCGCACCATCTTGCCGCTCTGTACGTCCAGTTCGGCCTTGGCCTTCCCTGCCTCGCGGCCGATGGCCTCGGCGAAGTCGCCGCCGAGTCCGCTGACGTCGATACGCCGGATGCACGAGGACGCGGGAACAGATCCGGGCGGACGTACCGCCAGCTGCCAGTTCTCCGAGGACATCTCCAGGCGCAGGCGCAGCGCGTCGTGGTGGTCGAAGAGCGTCTGTACGGCCTTCGTCAGCAGGTCCTGACGCATGCCACCGGGGACCTGGAGCAGTACGGCCTGGTGGAACCCGTCGACAGGGCCGTCCAGTTCACGCAGCCAGTGCACGATCGGGGTGAGAGGCACCTCGCCCACACCGGACGTGGTGTCCGACCCGGCGGCGCGTGTGGTCTCCCGCGCGACCGAGGCCAGCGCCCTGACGGTCTTGTGCTCGAAGACGTCCTGCGGCGTGAGCACCAGTCCTGCCTTGCGCAGCTGGCTCACCAGCTGGATGGAGACGATGCTGTCACCGCCGAGGTCGAAGAAGCTGTCCTCGGGGGCGACTTCGGGCAGGCGCAGCACCGAGGCGAAGACCTCGGCGACCATCTCCTCCCGTGACTTGACGGGCTCCTGCCCCTCCCTGGTGGCGGGTTCTGCCTCCGGCTCGGCAGGGGTGGAGGCGGGTGCGGGTGCGGGTTGGGTCTCGGCAGCCGGTTCCGGGGCCGGAGCGGGTGCCGGAGCGCGTTCCGCTTCCGCTGCCCGTTCCGGTGCCGCTGCCCGTTCCGGCTCGTCCGCAACGGGGGCGCTGTGGCGCGGAGCCGGAACGGACCCGGCGGAGACGCTCCCCGCGAAGGGACCGGGATCCGGCAGGGCGTCGCGGTCGAGCTTGCCGCTGGGTGTGTACGGCAGCTCCCCCACCAGCGTGATCGCAGCCGGGACCAGATACGCCGGAAGCCGCTCGGCCAGCCATTCCCGCAGCGCCTCGGGCTCAGCGGACTCCCCGGGCACCGCGGCACCGTTCGAGGCAGCCACCACGTACGCGGCAAGCCGCGGCTCGCCGTGCGCGTCCTCCCGTACCGCACAGACCGCTCCGGCAACGCCGGTGTGACGGGCGAGTACGGACTCCACCTCGCCCAACTCGATACGGAAACCACGGAACTTGACCTGACCGTCGATGCGGCCGAGGAAGTCGAGCTGCCCGTCCTCCAGCCACCGCACGAGGTCACCCGTGCGGTACATGCGCTCGCCGGGCGCCCCGAACGGATCGGCCACGAAGCGGTCCGCGCTCAGACCGGGCCGCCGCAGATAGCCGCGGGCCAGCCCCGCACCGGCGAGGTAGAGCTCACCCGGCCTTCCGGCCTCCACCGGCTGCAGCGCCGCGTCGAGGACGTAGGTGCGTACGTGCCCGAGAGGGCGGCCGATGGGCGGTGTTGCCGTCTCCGGAGAGGAACCGTCCGCACCGTCGGCCCAGGCCGTCGCGTAGACGGTCGCCTCGGTGGGCCCGTAGACGTTGAGCAGCCTGGTGCCGGGCATCGTCTTGCGCACCCGGTCGGCGAGCGAGGCGGGAAGGGCCTCCCCGGCCATCGAGAGCGTCGCCGCCGACAGATCGAGGTCGCCGTACTCGGTGAGCTTGGCCAGGACCGACGGAATGGCGCACACCAGGCCGCCCGACCAGCGCGGCGGGTCGCCGTCCAGCAGCGACAGCAGGTCCCTGACCACCTCGACGCGTCCGCCGGCGGCGAGCGCGGGGAAGATCTCGGCGACGGACACATCGAAGCTGAAGGACGTGGCCGCCAGAGTGTGGGCGAGCGTCGCGGAGCCGAACTCCGCGCTCGCCCAGGCGATCAGGGAGACGACGTTGCGGTGGGGAACCACGACGCCCTTGGGGGTGCCGCTGGAACCCGAGGTGTAGATCACGTACGCGGGGTGCGCGGGCGACAGCGCGCCGGTACGGTCCGCGTCGGTGAGCGGTGCGGCGGAACGACGGCCCAACTCCCCGGTGGTCTCCGCGTCGTCCAGGACGAGTGCCGAGGCTCCGGCGATCTGCCGGTCCGCGCCGGCCGAGTCCGTCAGCACGCAGGAGGGGCGCGCGTCGCGGATCATGAAGCGAAGCCGCTCCGCCGGGTACGTCGGGTCGAGCGGCAGGTAGGCGGCACCGGCCTTGAGCACCGCGAGCATCGCGACGATCGTCTCGGCGGACCGGGGCAGCATCAGGCCGACGACGCGTTCGGGGCCCGCGCCCCGTTCGATGAGCAGTCGCGCCAACTTGTTGGCGCGCTCGTCCAGTTCGCGGTACGTCAGGCTCTGCGAGCGGTCGGTGACCGCGACGGCGTCGCGGTGCCGTCCCGCGGAGGCGTCGAGCAGCTCGGGGAGCGTACGGGCCGGCAGTCCGGGCTCCCCGTGTCCGGCGGCGGCTCCGTCCCCGGATCCCCGTGCCCAGGACAGGACGGTCTGCCGTTCACCGGTCTCCAGCAGACCGAAGGCGCCCACGGGACGGTCCGGGCCGGTGACGGCTTCGTCCAGCAGACGCCTGAACCGCTCACTGTGCGCGTCGAGTCGGGCAGCGGTGTAGCGGTCGGCGGCGCCGGTGAACGTGACCCGCAGCGTCCCGTCGCCGGGGTCCTCATCGATCGAAACGTGCAGGTCCGCGGTCCCGTCGGATGCCCCGTCGGAGACGCCCCCGGCAGCTCCGCCGGCGCCGAACCGGTGTACGGAGGCGCTGTGTTCGCCGAAGCGGACCTCGTGTGCTGCCGTACGTACGTCGACGACCGGCCCGTACAGTCCCGCGTGCTCGCCGCCGGCACCCAGTTCCCCGCACAACTCCGCATGCCGGAACCGCTGATGGCGGCGCACCCTGCGGCTCTCCTGCGCCACCTGCCGCGCGAGGCGGGTGAAGCCCGTGCCGGACCGTACGGTCACACGCAGCGCGGCGACGTCGCCGACAGCCCCGGGAACGCGACGGGATACCCGGCTCGGGCGGCCGTCCACCGGCAGCCCCAGCACCACGTCCGTGCCGCCGGTCATCCGGTGTACGTATGCGGCCACGGCGGCCAGCAGCACCGCACCGGGATCGGTCCCGGTCCGCCGGGTCGCCGCACGTACGCGTGCGCTCGCCTCGGCGGTCAGAGCGACCGTCTGCGAGCGGACGGAGTCATGGGAGGAGGAGCCGGCCGTGGCGGCGGCGGAGGTGGCGAGGGTCAGCGGCTCGGGACGGGTGGTGAAGCGCTTCAGCCAGAACTCGCGGTCCTCACGGGGCTGTTCGGACGCGCGGTACTCGGCCTCCTCGACCTCCAGCTGGGACAGCGGGACCAGCCTGCCGTCCTCAGGTGTCCAGCCCTCGTGCAGCGCGGTGTACACCTCGGCGACGCGACGGGTGACCAGGGCGCAGCCGAAGCCGTCGATCACCGAGAGGTGGTGGCGGTGCAGCCAGCGGAAGCGCCCCGCGGACAGGCGGATCAGCACCTGCGCCGACAGATCCTCTCCCAACGGCCGTGCCAGCTCGGCCCGTTCCCAGTCCTCTGCGGCGGCCTGCGGGTCGCTCTCGCCGCTGAAGTCCACCAGCGTCAGCGGGAATTCCCCGGACGGCTCCAAGTGCGGGGCGTGCGAGGCGTCTTGCCCCTGTGCGGGCTCCCCCTGCGGGGAGGGGCCGCCGGTGAGGCGGAGCCGTAGCGCCTCGCTCTCGCCGGTGACTCTCCGTACGGCGTCCTCGAAGAGCGAGGGGTCCAACTTGCCGCGTATCTCGACGACTTCGGCGACGTAGGGATCCGGTGCCCCCGGACCGGAGCCGGAGACGGAGCCGGAAACGGCCCCGGTCCGTGTGCGGCGCCAGACCTCCTGGCCGGCGGCGGACATCGGGATGCGCGCAGTGTGGTGGTCAGCCATGACTGGTCTCTCCCCCTGGGACGAGCGGGCTCTTCGGATAGTGGTGGAAACCCCTGCCGGCCTTGCGGCCGACGCTGCCCTCGGCCACGAGTCCGGCAAGCAGGGGGCACGGCCGGAAGCGTTCGTCACCGGTGTGCTCGCGTAGGACGTCGAGCGTGTCGACGATGGTGTCGAGTCCGATGAGGTCGCCGGTGCGCAGCGGCCCCATCGGGTGGCCGAAGCACTCCTGGAAGACGCGGTCGACGGTCTCGGCGTCGGCGGTCCCCTGCTGCAGGACGGTCGCCGCCTCGTTGACGGTCAGCATCAGGACGCGGTTCGTCACGAAGCCCGGGCCGTCCCGCACGACGATCGGCTTCTTGCCGATGCGTTCCAGGAAGCCCAGCGTCAGCGCGAGAGTGTCCTCGCTCGTGTGTGGCGAACGGACCACCTCCACGGCGTCCTTGAGCGGTGCCGGGTTCATGAAGTGCGTACCGACGACGCGTTCGGGGCGCTCCGTGAACGATCCGAGCCGCTCGATGGGGATGGCGGAGGTGCAGGAGGCGAAGACCGTCTCCTGCCCGCACGCCTCGTCCAGGCCGCGGAGGATCTTCTCCTTGACCGGCACCTGCTCCCGCGCGCACTCGACCACGAAGGCCGCCGCGGCCAGATCGGACAGGTCCGCAGAGAACTCCACGAGTGC
>DATMEI010000894.1:0-7967 GCA_035556995.1 Streptomyces sp. | reverse complement strand
GTGACCGCGGCACCGTGGCAGTCCGTGGTGACGCTGCTGCCCTATCTCAGCCCCGCCGCCCCGAGGTTGCTGCAGACGTCTTCACTCGTCGGCATTCAGCGGGTGTCACCTGACGAGGCGGCCCACCTGGCGCGGACGATGCGGCTGCCGGGCGAGGAGAGGGAGACCCTCTCGACGCTGGGCGACGGTGTCACCCTTTGGTGCACGCGCAAGGACCGCTACTACTCGCTGACGCAGCCGACCGATGCCGAGGCAGGCCTGCTCGGCGTCGCACGACGTCTCGACTGACCGTTGCCGACGGTCGTGGTGGCGCGCCGGCTCGTCTGAAGTGCCGACCGGCGGACTGACGGCCGTACCGACTGTGTGGTCGGCGGTCACCTCATGGACGCCTGGGCCTGTGCCCAGGGGAAGTTGACCGGCAGACGGTGCGCTCCGAGACTGGACTGAGACCTTCGACTGGTTGAGTCGGAACGTGTCGAACAATGTGGCCCCGGGCACCGAGGACCGGCGGGGCCACCGTGCCGTGCCCGGAGTTGTGATGATTAGGCTGGGCTACTGCGCAACAAACCGGGGTGTGCGACCACGCAGCAGGAGGCATTGTGAGCAGCGATCGGGACGAGATCCGCTGGGGCAGAACGGAGCCCGATAGCCAACGTGGCGATGCGGACAGCGCTCCCGAGCACGACACGGAGTCGACGGGTCAGTTCACGATCGACTACACGCCGCCTGCCTGGTACACGCAGGACGCGGACAGCGCAGCCGCTCCCAACACTCCTGGTGTAGGTGACAATCCGAGCGGTCCGACGCCGCCTCCGCCTCCTGTGCAGGGACCTCCGCAGCCGCTGCCTGGGTCGCAATCCCCGCAGCCCGTGCAGCCGGACGTACCCGCACCGGCGCCCCCGGCCCCGGCGCCCGTAGCACCGGCGCCGCCGCAGGCCCCGACGCCGCCCCCGGCCATCCAGGATCACCAGGCACCGGGTCGCAACGACACGCAGCAGATCTCGCTCCACGGACCGCGCAACACCGCGATAACGGCGTCAGGCCCGTCGGGCACCGGAGGCGGTACCGAGCCCAACCCACCCGCCTTCCCGGTGACTTCGGACACGTCGGGCGTCCCCGGCGGCGCCGGTGACCTCGAGGGCAGCGCGACAACGCGCCTCGAGATGAATCGACCGGCTGCCGGCAGCAGCCGTCTGTCCGGTTCGCAGGAGCCTTCGGCGGAGGCCGCGGAGCGGTCCGCGGGCCAGGAGGAGGACGGTGCCGAAAGTGGCTCCGGTCCGCGCCAGCCCGGTCTGTCCGGCGATGACTCGACGGACGGCGGCGCCACCGCAGGCGGTTCCGCGGACGGTACGCCCGAGGACGGCACACCCGAGGACAGCGTCCCCGCAGACAGCGCCTCCGACGACGCGGCGACAGGGGATGCCACCGGAAGCGCTCCCGGGACGCCACAGGCGGAGGAGAGCGAGCGGGCGGAACCGCCGTCGTCTCCCCAGCAGGCCACTCCCTGGCTGCCCGCGCCGAGCAGCGGCGACGACGCTTCGCAGTCCGCTGAACTCCCGCCCCTTCCGCCTGCGTTCCCGCCCGCGGAGCCCGAGGCCGAAGCGCCTGCGTCGGGTACGCCCGCGGCCGGTACGCCCGCACCCGCAGGGGGCACGCCCGCACCTGTTCCGCAGCAGGGCGCCTACGGGTACCCGCAGCAGCAGCCCGCGCCCGGACAGCAAGGTGGTTACGGCTACCCCCAGCCCGGACAGCAACAGCCCCAGCAGCCACAGCAGGGCGGGCCGTGGCAGCCGGCCCAGCCGCTTCCCCCTCAGCAGGGTCAGCAGCAGCCTGCGCCGCAACCGGGGTACGGCTACCCTCAGCCGGACCCGCGAGACCAGGCCTACCAGGCCCAACAGCCCCAGGCGCCGCAGGGACAGCAGCCCGGCATCCCCAACGCCCAACCCCCGCAAGCCGGTTACGGCTACCCCCAGCCCGGACAACAGCAGCCGCCGCAGGCACAGCAGCCCGGGCAGCAGCCCCCTCCGGGGTACGGCTATCCGCAGCCCGGTCAGCCCGGCCCCGCAGGCCCGCCCCCGCAAGGCGGGCAGCCGCCAACCGGTGACCCCGGTGCCATGGCCGGCCAGATGCCGGGTGAGGACGCGCGCCGTCAGAGCCAGGGCGGCAACCCTCTCGGTTACACGGCCGCGGTCGAGCTGTCTTCGGACCGGCTGGTCAACAACCGCAGGAAGCCGCGCTCTCAGAACCCGGCTCTCGGCGGGAAGTTCAAGTTCGGCGCCAAGAAGGAAGAGGCCGAGCGGCAGCGCAAGCTGGACCTGATCCGTACACCGGTGCTCTCCTGCTACCGCATCGCGGTGATCAGTCTGAAGGGCGGCGTCGGCAAGACCACGACGACGACCGCGCTCGGCTCGACGCTGGCAACGGAGCGGCAGGACAAGGTCATCGCGATCGACGCCAACCCGGACGCCGGCACTCTCGGCCGCCGTGTGCGGCGCGAGACGGGTGCGACGATCCGGGACCTGGTGTCGGCGATCCCGTACGTCAACAGCTACATGGACGTCCGCCGGTTCACCTCGCAGGCGGCGTCCGGCCTGGAGATCCTGGCGAACGACGTCGACCCCGCCGTCTCGACCACTTTCAACGACGAGAACTACCGCAGCGTCATCGACGTGCTCGGCAAGCAGTACCCGATCATCCTCACCGACTCGGGTACGGGCCTGCTCTACTCGGCGATGCGCGGAGTCCTCGATCTCGCCGACCAGTTGGTCGTCATCTCCACCCCGTCCGTGGACGGCGCCAGCAGTGCGAGCACCACTCTGGACTGGCTCTCCGCCCACGGTTACGGGGATCTGGTGCAGCGGAGCATCACTGTGATCTCCGGCGTCCGCGAGACCGGCAAGATGATCAAGGTCGAGGACATCGTGTCGCACTTCCAGACGCGCTGCCGCGGCGTCGTGACCATCCCGTTCGACGAACACCTCTCCGCGGGTGCCGAGTTGGATCTGGACATGATGCGCCCGAAGACCCGCGAGGCGTACTTCAACCTCTCGGCGCTCATCGCGGAGGACTTCGCGCGTCAGCAGCAGGAGCACGGCCTGTGGTCGGGCAACGGCAGCAACCCGCCCGCGCAGATGCCGCCGCCGATGCCCGGTCCTCAGCAGGGGTATCCGCAGCAACAGCCGTACGGTCAGCAGCCCTACCCGCAACACCAGCCGCCCCAGCCCCAGCCGGGCCAGCAGCCGTATCAGCAGCCCGGCGCGGGCTGGCCGCAACAGCCGCCCCCCGGCCAGGTGCCACCGCAGCAGTAGCGGCCCCCGAGCACGAACAGAAGGCCGGTCCGAGGAGAGCTCTCCTCGGACCGGCCTTCCGGCGCCATGCGTCCCGTCTTCCGCAGCTGCCCCCGGCGGTCAGTCCGCCGCGGTCAGACCGCCGGGTCCCCGGCGGCCTCCGCCACGAGTTCACGGCATTGCTCGACGTCCTGGGCCATCCGCCCCAGGAAGGCGTCGAGCGTGTCGAACTTCTCCTGGCCGCGGATGTACTTCAGGAATTCGACAGCGACGTGCATCCCGTACAGATCGAGGTCCACACGGTCGATCGCGTACGCCTCGACAGTGCGCTCGGTGCCGTTGAACTGCGGGTTGGTGCCCACGGAGATCGCCGCGGGCATCCTCTCGCCGTCAGCGATCAGCCAGCCTGCGTAGACACCGTCGGCGGGGACGGCGGTGTGCGGGATCGTCTCGACGTTCGCTGTGGGGTAGCCCAGTTCACGACCGCGCTGTGCGCCACGCACGACGACACCCTCGACGCGGTGCGGACGCCCCAGGACCTCGGCTGCTCCCCCGACGTCGCCCTCGGCGACCAGCCGCCGGATCAACGTCGAGGAGAAGGGCTCTCCGCCGCCGGCCGTACCGCGTTCGTAGAGGTCGACGACGAGCACTTCGTAGTCGTAGGTCTCGCCCAGCTCGGCGAGAAAGGTGACGTCGCCCGTGGCCCTGTGTCCGAAGCGGAAGTTGGGCCCCTCGACGACGCCGCGAGCGTGCAGCTTGTCGACCAGCACCTTGACCACGAAGTCGGCGGGCGAGAGTTGCGAGAACTCGGCGGTGAACGGCAGCACCAGCACCGCGTCCACCCCCAGTTCTGCCATGAGTTCGGCCCGCCGGGAGTGCGGCGCAAGCAGCGGAGGGTGGCTGCCCGGACGTACGACCTCGCTCGGGTGTGGATCAAAGGTGACGGCTACCGCGGGCACACCCAGTTCACGGGCGCGTGCCACCGTCCTGCCGATGATCAGCTGGTGCCCGCGGTGCACCCCGTCATAGGAGCCGATGGTGACGACGCTGCGCCCCCAGCCCTCCGGGATGTCCTCCAAGCCACGCCAGCGCTGCACGTCCTGCTCCTGCTCTCGCCGATGCCTATGTTCGCCGGTCCAAGGGTGCCATGCCGCTGAGCAGCACCCGCACCGGACCCGCGACTACCCGCGGTCCGCAAGGGACTCGCACAAGCTCCGTGCACCGGGCCCTGCCACCGCCGTCCACGCTCCCGGTGATGCGGCTGCCCAGGTCCGCAGAAGTCCGCCGAAGCCCGGCACCTCGCGGGACAGCCCGACAAGGCGACGGTCGAAGCAGGCCAGGCCCTCGGGCGTACGTGCCATCAGCAGCCCGATCCGCCGTACGAGCTCGCCCTGGTCCTGCTCCGTTTCCTGCTCTCGCCCGGACTCGTCCGCGTCCCTCCGCACCACGGCCACCAGCGCCGCGTCCAGTACGCCCAAGTCGCACTCGCCCAGCAGCAGGACGTCCAGCAGCTCGTCACGCACAGGACCGCGCCTGGCCGCGGCGAACGCGCGGGCGAGGCTTGCCCGCAGCGGTGCATACGGCGTGCTCAGCAGCGCGTCGGTCAGGAGTTGCAGCCCTGCGCGGCCTTCCGCGCGGTGAGTGAGCCTGAGGCGTACGAACGCGGCGAGCGCCTCGCCCGCCCTCTCCGGTCGCAGCTCGGCGTACTCGCGCACGAGCTCCGCGGTCGGCCGTGCCAGATCCGGGTCCTGCACGTCCGCCAGCGACTGCACCAAGTGGCGTGCGCCACTGCCCGGCTCGCACAGCCGTACGCGGAACGCGGCCAGTACGGGCTCGGGGCGGTCGCGGAGTGCTGCGGCGAGCGCATCGGAAAGTTCCGGTGCTCCGGTGGCGGCCAGCCGGTCGAGCGCCACGTCGAGATACTGCTCGCGGTCGGCGGAGAGGCGCAGCAGCAGTGCGACAGCAGAGTCGTGCTGCGTGGGCTCACCGGGGCGGCTCAGCAGTGCCGCCGCAGCCCTTTGCAGGCGTTCCCGGTCGGCGTCCGTACGGGCCTTCACGACCATCCGCAGCCCGTACTCGGCGGCGGCGGTCCACCGCAGGCTGCGTTCGTCGTTCGCCCAGCGTTCGACGGCATGGCACAGCGCAGCCGGTTCGTCCTGGGAGAGTTCGCCGAGCAGTTCGTCGGCACGCGGATGGCAGGCGTCGATCAGCAGATCCAGCAGCTGCTGAGTGGCACGCCCGCGGTGTGCGTACAGAAGTGCCTGCGCAGCGGAGGCGACGGTGGGCCGCGGCACACCCTCCCCGTCCGCGTCCCCGGCGGCGTCCGCGGAGTCGCTCGCGTCGGCGCGGCTGCTGAGCGGCCGCCGGTCGGTGAACCAGGCGCACAACAGCGGCTGTACGGCCTTCGGCTCGGCGGCCACCAGCTCGTCCACCACGTCCAGATAGCGCTCGCGGCCGCGGCTGCTGTCCGCACCGTGCGGAGGGTCGGCAGGCAGCAGCAGACGCAGCAGTTCGGTCTTCCGGGCCGCGGGCAGTGCCAGCCTCCGCCAGAACCAGGGCCCGAAGCCGCCCATGTGCCCGCCGGTGTGCCCGCCGGTGTGCCCGCCGGTGTGCCCGTCGGCGCTGATGCGTTCGGACAGTGCGCGCAGAACACCGCCGTACGGTCGCGCGTCCGGCACGCGCAGCAGCGTTTCCTCCATCAGATGTGTGGCCCACCAGACGCCTTCGGGCCTGGCGTCCGCGAAGCAGGCACCGGTCAGCCTCAGCAGGCGGCTCTCGAGCGCCTCAGGACCTCCCGCTTCGGCACAGAGCAGCAGCGCCTGCACGACCGGGCCGATCCGGTGACGCGGCACGGGGGCCGTCGCCCCCGGCTCGTCCTGACCGTCCACGAGCGTCTCCAGAGCCGCGTCGACTTCCAGGTGCCGCCCCTGAAGCCAGTCCGCGAACTCCTCGTCGGCGAAACGGAATCCCTCTCCCGCCGGTTCGAGTACTCCCTCGGTCAGCACTGCCGAGGCCCAGCCGCCCCGCTCCGGGAAGACCTCTTCGAAATCCGCACGCCCGACGCCTCCCCGTCCCGGCCCCAGGCAGCGCCGGGCCACCTCGTGCAGCGCACCGGCGGCCCGTGCTGCCAGCCGCCGCACCTCGCCGCTGCGTGCCGTACGGCCCTGCGCGGCGGCCAGACGGCGGGCGATGCGCAGAGCGGCGAGGTCGAGGTGCGCGGAGAAGATCCCGGACCGACTCGGAGGTGTCGAACCGGAGTTGAGCGTGAGGTCGTCGGCTGAGGCGGTACGGCCGTCGCACAGCCCGGAGGACGGCTCGGCGCCGAGCGCTGCCCGTACCTCCGCCAGCATCCGCATCGCCAGCGGGTGTCCCTTGTCCGCCTCCGAGAGGGCATCCGCATCGAGTCCGTAGCGTTCGCGGGCGCGCGCCGCCTGCTCGGGAGGCAGGTCACCCAGCGGCACACACGGGGGCAGTGCCGCGCTGCTCTGCGCTCCCCCGGTGCTCTCGCCGCGCCCTTCGTGGAGCATCGCGTGCGGGAAGAACGCCCCGGCCTGTTCCCAGAGTTGGGGCCCGCACGCGATCACCATGCGCGCGCCCGCCGCCCGCAGCCAGCCCGCTGTGCCCGTCGTCCACTGCCTCAGCTCCTGCCTCGACTCGCTGAAGAGCGTGGCCGGCATCTCCTCGGGTGCGTCCAGCAGCACCAGCAGCGGTCGCTTCGCGTCGCGCGCCAGCCGGGCCACGACATCCGCGCTCGGCGCACACTCGCCCCCCGGTGTGTGCCTGACAGCGCCAGGCGGCCCCGACGCGGCGACCACACGGCCCGCCTCCGCCAAGACCCGGCCCACCGCCTCCCGTACGCTGCCGTCGCCCGCCCTCACGTCGGCACCCCGCAGCCACACCGTGGGCGCGGGGACGGCCTCGCCGGCGCGCTGTGCGGCGAAGGCAGCCAGCTCCGTGCTGCGCCCCGTTCCCGCTCCCCCCACGAGCGCCACCGCGGAGGCATCGCTCTCCATGAACCGCCTCAGGGCATCGGCGACTTGGGGCCGGTGCACGTGCAGTGCGACTCGTTCGACGGCCGGCCTCAGCGACACCTCCGTCAGGCGCAGCGCCCCCGCCAGATTCAGATCGGGCCCGAACCCGGGCACGGTCGCCGCATTGCGTGCCAGCAGCGCGCTCAACGGCCCCTCCGGCTCCCACAGTCCGGCAGCGCGCAGGGGCACCGCGAAGACCGCTGTGCGGTCCGGTGCGTGCAGAGCCGTGCCGAGCACGGCGAGCACCGCTCCCGTCCCGGCGTCCAGGACCGGGGAGCCCGACGCCCTTCTGCTCAGGTGCAGTTCGACGGCCGCGGCTTCCGGCAGCGCCAGCTCCAGCACCTCTTCCAGCGCGTGGAAGCGGTCGGTGGAGGTGTAGGTGACGGAGGCCGTCCCCGCAAGCTGCGCGTCCGTCCAGCAGCCGGCCCGCCGTGGCGTGGTGTGCCCGGTGCGCAGTCGTACGGGCATGCCCGCCGTCCTTGCCCGCTCAGCACCGATGACGAGGGGAGCGACCTGGAGCCCGTCCGTACGGATCAGAGCGAGGTCCCATTCCGGCAGCGGCGTGATGTCGCCGGCTTTCGCGAGGTGAGTGCGCGCGTCGTGTGCGTGGACGACAAGGCGGCTGAGCCCGTCCAGCGCCTCGTGACTT
>DATMEI010000893.1:0-15643 GCA_035556995.1 Streptomyces sp. | reverse complement strand
TGCCGACATGTGGTAACTGCTACTGCCGGACGGCCGTACGTTGGCGTACACCGAGAACGGCTACCGAGGTGAACTCATCGAGGAAACCGCACCAGTTCTGGAGCTGCTACAGGCGTACGATGCGTTGCGGGACCTGGCGCTGTCCCCGGCCGAGTCGCGGAAGTTCGTACTGCGCATTCTGGAGGAAGTACCGTGCGATCCCTCGACCTGACCGCCGTTTCCTGGCGCAAGAGCAGCTACAGCAACCAGGACGGCGGCGCGTGCGTCGAGGTCTCCGACGACTTCGCCGCCGTCGTCCCCGTACGTGACAGCAAGAACCCGCACGGACCGGTGCTCGCCTTTACGGCGGATGGCTGGTCGTCGTTCGTCTCTGCCGTGAAGGACGGCGAGCTGAGCGCCTGAACACAGGCACACACACGGAGCTCAACATCACGGCAGTCGGGACCAGTTGGTGGTTCGCCGGGCTGCCGGTACGGCCTCCAACGGGAGGCTCAGGCGGCTGAGGTGACTTCGGCCCGGAGGCGTTTCCAGTCCGAGCGCAGCCGGTCCAGCTCGGCGAGGTCGGACTGCGACCAGATCGTGCGACCCGCGACATAACGGCGGATCGCCTCGTTGGCCTCGGCGATGGCTCTTTCGTCGGGAACGGTCGGCTGGGGTGTCGAGGACATGCATCAAGATTAGGCCCTCGCACTGACATCCACGGCCAAATACCGGGCGATTTAGGTCACGTGACGCCACCTCACCGAATGTAAACCTCTCCTGGCCATCTTTTTTGAGCGGGCGAGTGTGCTCCCTCCACCTCTGACCGGCGCCTTCCGTGCATAAGCTCGCGGTGTGCTGCTGACGTTGACGCTCGCCCTGTGCGCGGCTGTGTACGGCGCCACAGTCGGGGCGCTTGTGCCGCGGGCCGTCTATCGGCTCGCGGTCGCCCGCGGGCAGCCCCGGCCGGACCGGTGCCCGGCCGGACATCCGCTGCCGGGTTCCTGGCGTGGCTGGGCGGGCCCTGCCCGCTGTGCCCGCTGCGAAGACGGCGAGGACGGTGAGGGCGGCGCGCGCCCGCCTACGCACGCACACGCGCCCACGCACACTCGCGCCGCATCAGACGCCGCCTCATACGGACCGCACACACTCACGCTCGTCCTCGCGGGTGCCGCCGTCTGCGCCGCCCTCGCCGCAACTCTCGGCCCACGCCCGGAGTTGGCGGTGTGGCTGCTGATCACGCCGTTCGGCCTGCTGCTCGCGGCAGTGGACATCCGGGTGCGGCGACTGCCCGACGTATTGACCCTGCCGCTGGCTGCCGCCACCGCCGCTCTCCTCGGTCTCGCGTCCAACCTGCCGGGCGCGGACGGCAGTTGGGTACGGGCGATGCTCGGCGGAGTCGCCTTGGCGGGCGCCTTCTTCCTGCTGTTCCTGGTGCACCCGCGCGGATTCGGCTTCGGCGACGTCAAGTTGGCGCTCACTCCGGGTGTCGCTCTTGGGTGGTACGGCTGGCAGCCCGTACTCGCCGGAGCCTTCCTCGGCTTCCTGCTGTTCGCCGCATACGGCGGGGTCCTGATCCTCGCCGGGCGTGCGGGACGGAAAACAGCCCTGCCCTTCGGGCCTTTCCTGCTCCTGGGCGCCGTACTGGGCGTGCTGCCGGCCGGAGCGGATGCCTGAGCGAGGGCGCCGGGATCAGTACCGGAGCTGTACGGAAAGCCGTACGGAAGGCGGCCGGCCCGAGCAGCGAGCCCCGGAACGACACGACCGTGAGGTAGTTCTTGCCCGGACGACCGGGGTGAAGGGGCTATGGTGGAAACCCCCCCTCGGGCCGGTCCGTAACCCCCCCCACGGACCGGCCCGTTTTATGTTCCGCCACACGTTCCGCTGTTGCGCTCCGCCGTTACGTTCCGCCGTCACGCTCCAGGCGCTGCGACTCAGCTCCCGCCCCCCCCTCAGCCGCACCGGCGGGCCGGGCCCGTATCAACTCGCGCTGCTCTGAGCCCAGATGTTGGTGCCGGGCTCGGAGACCGCGTACGAGTCGATCTCGCGCAGCTCCTCCTCCGTCAGCTCCGGTCCGTCCAACGCCGCGACGTTCGCCTCCAGTTGCCGCACGCTGCTCGCCCCGATGAGGGCCGACGTCATCCGTCCGTCACGGAGCACCCAGCGCAGCGCCAGCTGTGCCAGGGTCTGCCCGCGGCGCCGGGCGATGTCGTCGAGTCCGCGCAGCCGCCGCACGACGTCCTCGGTCAGCAGCCCGGGATTCAGCGACGTGCCCTGAGCGGCGCGTGAGCCCTCGGGGATGCCCTGCAGATACTTGTCGGTGAGCAGGCCCTGGGCGAGCGGCGCGAAGGAGATGCAGCCCATGCCTTCGGCGTCCAGGGCGTCCAGCAGGCCGTCCTCCTCCGTCCAGCGGTTCAGCATCGAGTAGGAGGGCTGGTGGATGAGTGCCGGCACGCCCATCTCCCGCAGCAGACCGGCCGCTTCGCGGGTGCGCCGGGCGTTGTAGGAGGAGATGCCCGCGTAGAGCGCCTTCCCCTGCTGTACGGCGGAGGCCAGCGCCCCCATCGTCTCCTCCAGCGGGGTCTCGGGGTCGAAGCGGTGCGAGTAGAAGATGTCGACGTAGTCGAGCCCCATGCGCCGCAGTGAGGCGTCCAGTGAAGACAGCAGATACTTGCGGGAGCCCCACTCGCCGTAAGGGCCCGGGTGCATCAGATAGCCCGCCTTGGTGGATATGACCAGTTCGTCGCGGTACGGACGGAAGTCCTGCGCCATGAGCTTGCCGAAGTTCAGCTCGGCCGAGCCGGGCGGCGGCCCGTAGTTGTTCGCCAGGTCGAAGTGGGTGACACCCAGGTCGAAGGCGCGGCGGAGGATGGACCGCTGGAGCTCGAGCGGACGGTCGTCGCCGAAGTTGTGCCACAGCCCCAGGGAGACCGCGGGGAGCTTGAGCCCGGACCGTCCGGTGCGCCGGTATTCCATGGAGTCGTAGCGGCCGTCGTGGGCGCGGAAGGGGTGGAGGGAGGAGTCGTTCGTCATGGGCCTTTACTATCAGTTCCCCCATGGCAGGGCCCCGGGAGCTGCCCGGCTTCGTGCAGGGCCTTCACCGGCAGTAAGGTTCAGGAATCCCGGACTCGCCATAGGAGGGGCTGGCCATTCCCATGAAGCTTCGTGACCTGGTGTACAGGCTCTATGCCCGCCGGGTGGAAGACCGTCTCGATACCGACCAGGTGCCCAAGCACATCGGCGTCATCCTGGACGGCAACCGCCGCTGGGCCCGCGCCTCGGGCGGCACCACGGAGCAGGGGCACCAGGCAGGTGCGGAGAAGATCCAGGAGCTGCTGGGCTGGTGTGCGGAGACGGACGTCGAGGTCGTCACGCTGTGGCTGCTCTCGACGGACAACCTCTCCCGCGCCGAGAACGAGCTTCTGCCGCTCCTCGGCATCATCGAGGACACCGTGCGCGACCTCGCCGGTGACGGCCGCTGGCGCGTGCACCACGTCGGTCAGCTGGACCTGCTTCCGGGCCGTACGCAGAAGGTGCTCAAGGAGGCCGAGCAGCAGGCCGGGGAGAACGACGGAATACTGGTGAACGTGGCAGTCGGGTACGGCGGCCGGCAGGAGATCACCGACGCCGTCCGCTCGCTGCTCGCCGACCGCGCCGCGAGCGGCATGAGTCTGGACGCGCTGGCGGAGGACCTGACGGTCGAGGACATCTCCGAGCACCTCTACACCCGTGGGCAGCCCGACCCCGACCTGGTCATCCGCACCAGCGGCGAGCAGCGCCTGTCCGGCTTCATGCTCTGGCAGAGCGCCCACTCGGAGTACTACTTCTGCGAAGTCTTCTGGCCCGCCTTCCGCAAGGTCGATTTCCTGCGTGCCCTCCGGGATTACGCGGCGCGTGGCCGCCGCTACGGGAACTGAGTTCCGCCGGGGCGTACTGGCTCACAGGAGAGCGTGCGGGGGTGTTCGGAGCCCCTCAAAGCCCGTCCATGCCCGGGACCTGCACCGCAATCCCTGAATCGGGTTGCCGAGGTCACCCGCGCGGGGTCCACCGCATATGCCATTGCATGCTTGCGCTTGCCCGGGGGAATATCACCTCATGGCTGGGTGCCCTCCACAGGCCCCGGCGCCGGGAGGCCCGATTGCAGACCACGGACGACCGCAGAAGGATTTGCGGCGACGCGGATGTCGCGGAGGGCCGGTACACGGCCCGCCCCGCGCGGGTACGGACCGGTCTCTTCCCTTGCGACGCCGTCGCACCCCGACCTCTTCCGAGGGGGTTCGTCCACCCGTGGTGACAAGCAAGAAGCGCAACGATTCCGACCGGCGCACGTATGTCATCGACACCAGCGTGCTGCTCGCAGACCCGATGGCAATGGACCGTTTCGAGGAGCACGAGGTTGTGCTCCCTGTTGTCGTCGTCACCGAGTTGGAGGCAAAGCGGCATCACCCGGAGCTCGGCTACTTCGCACGCCAGGCGTTGCGGAGGCTGGATGAGTACCGCGTCCAGTACGGCCGGCTCGACGCTCCCCTACCGGTCGGGGAGGTGGGCGGCTCGCTCCGTGTGGAGCTGAACCACTCCGATACGGGCGTACTCCCGGCCGGCTTCCGGCTGGGGGACAACGATTCACGGATCCTGGCGGTGGCCCGGAACCTGCAGGCGGAGGGGTACGACGTCACGGTCGTCTCCAAGGATCTGCCTCTGCGTATCAAGGCCTCTGCCGTCGGACTTCTCGCCGAGGAGTACCGCGCGGAGCTCGCCATCACCGAGTCGGGCTGGACCGGCATGGCCGAACTGACCCTCGCCGGTGAGGACATCGACGAACTCTTCGCCTCCGACAGCGCCTTCGTGCCCGAAGCCGCTGAACTCCCCGTGCACACCGGCC
Source organism: Streptomyces sp. (assembly GCA_035556995.1). GTDB lineage: Bacteria > Actinomycetota > Actinomycetes > Streptomycetales > Streptomycetaceae > Streptomyces. The sequence continues at coordinate 10,782 of DATMEI010000893.1, read as the reverse complement.
TGGTGCTCCAGTCGGAGAAGGGCAAGGCGCTGGGGCGTGTGACACCGGAGGGGCGTGTGAAGCTCGTCCGGGGCGACCGGGAGGCGTTCGGCATCAAGGGGCGCAGCGCGGAGCAGCGCATCGCTCTCGATCTGCTGCTCGATCCCGACATCGGCATCCTGTCCATGGGCGGCCGTGCCGGTACGGGCAAGAGCGCGCTCGCTCTGTGTGCCGGCCTGGAGGCGGTGCTGGAGCGCCGTCAGCACCGGAAGGTGATGGTCTTCCGCCCGCTGTACGCGGTCGGCGGCCAGGATCTGGGCTATCTGCCCGGCACCGCGGACGAGAAGATGAACCCCTGGGCGCAGGCGGTCTTCGACACGCTCTCCGCGGTCACCAGCCGCGAGGTCATCGAGGAGGTCGTGGAGCGCGGAATGCTGGAGGTGCTTCCTCTGACGCACATCCGGGGCCGTTCGCTGCACGACGCCTTCGTGATCGTCGACGAGGCGCAGTCACTGGAGCGGAACGTTCTGCTGACGGTGCTCTCCCGTATCGGCTCCGGTTCGCGGGTCGTTCTCACCCATGACGTAGCACAGCGGGACAATCTGCGCGTCGGACGGTACGACGGAGTGGTCGCCGTCGTCGAGAAGTTGAAGGGGCACCCGCTTTTCTCGCACATCACTCTCAGCCGGTCTGAAAGGTCGCCGATTGCAGCGCTTGTGACCGAAATGCTCGAAGAGGCCCATACCTGAGCGTAGTTGAGGCGATTCGGCGCCAGTCGTCCCTGTGACGGCTGGCGCCTTCGCTGTGCTGAGGGGGGCTCACGGGGCTGTGGTGACTGCCCATCTCCACGTACGGGTGACGTCTGCGGCTTCGTCCGTTACGTCCCCGACCGGGCGTCTCAGGGCGCTGACCTGCGGTGACGGGAGGGGAATTGACGACTGGCGGCACCACTGACGGGTGGCGTTCCGTGACGGCCCAGCAGCTTAGCCTCGCGTACGTTGGTGCGCGCGTATTTCCGATGAATGTGACAGCCAAACCCCGTGTGACCTATCCCACTCAGAGTTGAATTGCCTCAGCCCACTCGCGTCCGGCAGGGTGTGGTTTCTGTCAGGCCCCGCATACGGCACAGCAACACCAGCAATAGCGTTGCACCACAAGGCAGTACAGAACTGAAAAGCAGCAAGCCGTATGCCGCCCGAGCACCACGCGGGTTCTCCATGCCCAAGGGGAACCCACCGGGCCCGTACCTCCGGTGACCAAGTTCCGAGGAGGTCAGTGCCAAGGGGCACGATCAGCGCCCGCGCGGTCACTCAAGCGGGCACGTTGGAAGGAAAGCGTGTGACTCGGATCTCCGTCCGGGGATTCGCCGTGGCGTCCGCCACCGCGGTCACCACCGTCGGCGCCGTCGTCGGTGTGGCCTCCGGCAGCCAGCAGGGTCAGACGACGAACGATGTCGAGGCCACCGCTGCCGACGCGACGCTCCTCGCAGACATACCGGCGGGTCAGCAGGCCCAGGCTCAGACCGCTTCTCTGACGCAGCAGGCGGACTCGGCGTCCTCCGCTGCTCAGGCGGAAGCGAAGAAGTCGGCCGAGGAAACCGCGCGTAAGCAGGCCGCCGAGGACGCAGCAGCCAAGAAGGCAGCGGCGGAGAAGGCAGCCGAGGCGCGCGAGGCCAAGGAGGCCGCGAGCCGGTCCGCTTCCCGTGCCGACGCCGGTGACTTCGCTCAGAAGGCCTCGTACTCGACCTCCGAAGTCCAGTCGATGGCGAAGTCGATCGTCGGCGGCGGCCAGTTCCAGTGCTTCTCCGAGATCGTCGAGCGCGAGTCGGGCTGGAACTACCAGGCCAGCAACCCCTCTTCGGGTGCGTACGGCCTGGTCCAGGCTCTGCCCGGCACCAAGATGGCCTCGGCAGGCGCCGACTGGAAGACGAACCCGGCCACCCAGATAAAGTGGGGCCTGAACTACATGAACGACCGGTACGGCAGCCCCTGCGGTGCCTGGGACTTCTGGCAGGCCAACAACTGGTACTGAGCAAGGGCGCACAGCGAACAGCGCTGAGCCACACATCTTCATAAGCTTGAGCGACTCACCCCTGTCCCGGTCTCCGGGGCGGGGGTGCGCGTGTGTGGTGCCCGCGTGGTGAACATCATCGCGTGCCCGTGACGTAAGCAACCTTCACGCCGGTAACGTCGTCACTCAACGGCAGTGAAGACAGCTGAGCTTGAACGTGCTTTCCGGGACCGCGGGGGTCCGGGAGGCGACACGGTGCAGACGGTGCAGGGGGCGGAGGACGCGGGATGACGAGCAAGGTGGACAGGCTGCGGGACGGCGTGGCGCGGCTGGGAGCACGGATCGCGGCCCGGCGTGCCGAGCAGTTGGCCAAGGACGACGCGATCACCAGTGTGGATTCCGGGGCGGGTTCGGGCCCCGCGGAAGCGGACTCCCCGCGGCCGCCCAGCCCTCCGCCTCCGCCGCCGGACCATCCGCCGGCCACAGGCGCGGCCACAGGCGGCAGGCCCGCGCCCGCGGCCGTCGTGCCCTGGGGGCTGCGGGTCGCGGCCGAGAGCGCATGGCGGCTGCTGGTGCTGGCCGGACTGGTCTGGGTGCTGATTCAGGTCATCAGCTCCATCAGCCTGCTCGTACTCTCCTTCTCCGCCGCGCTGCTCGTCACCGCGCTGCTGCAGCCCACGGTCGCCCGTCTCAAGCGGCACCGTGTCGGCCGCGGCCTCGCCACGATGATCACCTTCATCACCGGCTTCGTGGTGATGGGCCTCATCGGCTGGTTCGTGGTGTGGCAGGTGACGGAGAACCTGCCCACGTTGACCAGCCGGGTGCAGGACGGCATCGACGAGATGCAGAACTGGGCGATACACGGCCCGTTCCACGTACCTCAGGAACAGGTCAACGACATCGCCAAGAACCTGAGCCAGTGGCTCGGGGACAACAGCAAGGAGGTCACGTCCGCCGGTCTGGAAGGCGTCACCGTCCTGCTGGAGTTCCTCTCCGGAGCGGTGCTGACGATGTTCATCACCCTCTTCCTGCTCTACGACGGGCCGGGGATCTGGAACTGGGTGCTCAAGCTGGTGCCGGGCGCGGCACGCGAGGGCGTCGCCGGCGCCGGGCCGCGGGCCTGGGTCACGCTGACCGGGTATGTGCGCGGGACCGTGATAGTCGCCCTGATCGACGCGATCTTCATCGGTGTCGGCATCTACATCCTCGATGTGCCGCTGGCCGTGCCGCTCGCAGTCCTGATCTTCATCTTCGCCTTCATCCCGATCGTCGGTGCCGTCGTCTCGGGTGCGCTGGCCGTGCTGGTCGCGTTCGTCACCAACGGCATCGTCACCGGACTTCTGGTGCTCGCCGTCGTGCTTCTCGTCCAGCAGATCGAGAGCCACGTCCTTCAGCCCTTCATCCTCGGCCGCCTGGTGCGGGTGCATCCGCTGGCCGTGGTGCTCGCCGTCACGGGCGGCAGCCTCATCGCGGGCATTCCGGGTGCGGTTGTCGCGGTGCCGCTGGTTGCTGTGATCAACACGGCGGTCGGCTATCTGAAGGCGTACTCGGAGGGGCGGCAGGGCGGGGGCACGGCGTCTCCTGCGGGAGCGCCGACCGGACCGCCGGGACCGCCGGTGACGAAGGCGGCCCAGGCAATCAAGACGGCCAAGGCAGGCAAGACGGCCAGGAGCGCGAAGACCTCCAAGGCGCCCAAGGGTGACGGCACTTCGGCCGCTTCCACGGAGCCGGGAGCTTCTCCTTCGGAGTCCGCCGACGAGGCCCCGCCGCCGGCCCGCCCCGAGGGCGGCAACGGGCCCGACGGGCCCGACAGCCCCAAGGACGAGGGCCGGTAGCCGCGTACGGCGCGGCCTCCGCCCCGGAAGCTCAACTGCCGTGCCGATGCGGTCAGTACGGTCCCGTCAGTACGGGGCGGTGCGCGTGTCCATGTAGTGCTTCAGGCGCCGGAAGTCGGTGGCGCTCCAGCCCTTCGGGGGCGCCACAGCCTTCCACGCCTCGACCGACCCGGTGCCGTAGCGGTGCCCGTGCGGGGCGTCCACGTCGTAGGAGACGGCCACGTCGACGCTGGTCTGCCAGAAGGTCACCAGCGGGAACCAGTCGACCTCCGACGTGATGTCCGGGCCCAGCGGTTCGCTCAGCCAGCGCGGCCTGTTGAGCGCCAGGTCCCAGGACCACCACACGATCGCGTCCGAGGCGTTCTGCAGGTAGACCACCCGCGGGCCCCGCCAGGGCCCCGTCGGCCGTGAGAGGTCCTTCTGCGGCCACTGCGCGAACCGGAAGTGCCGGCCCTGCTCGTACTGCGGCCGCCAGACCGGGCTGCCGGGGTCGCGGTGTTCGGTGAGTTCCCTGCGGATCGGGGAGAAGTTCGGCGAACCGGCCAGCATCGCTCCGTCCACCTTCGACAGCAGGTCGTCCGGACCGTCGAAGGCCGCTTCGATGCCGTACGCGCCCAGGCTCTCGCCGAAGACGACCAGGCGCGGACGCTGCTCCTGCGGCTCCTTCAGCCAGCGTGCCCGTACCGCCTTGAACAGTGCGCGATTCGAGCGCCCCGCCTGCTCCTTGTCCACGACGAAGGAGACCCAGCTGGGCAGGTACGAGTACTGCATCGCGACGATGGCCGTGTCGCCGCCGTGCATGTACTCCAGCGGTTCCGCGTCGGTGGAGTTGACCCAGCCCATTCCGGTCGTGCCCGCGACGGCCAGCACCTCGCGGTCGAAGGCGCCGGTGCGTTCCAGCTCCGCGACGGCCAGCCGCGCGCCTGCCTCGTAGGCAGCGGCCTCGCTACGGGTCTCCGCCCCGTGGCCCTCGACGCTCTGCCTGCCGACGTACACCCGTATCGGGTCCTTCGCGGGGCGGCGTGTGACCTTGCCGATGTGGCGGGCCGTGAGCGTCGAGCCGGTGAAGTTGCGGCCCTCGTAGCCCAGTTCGCTCCACTTGACCAGCGAGCCGGGGCTGCCCGAGACATGGCGGGAGCCCGACTGGACGATGCCGTCCTTGGTGCCCTTGTTGGTGGTCTCCGCGATCCGGGACACGATGTCGATCACCCCGCGGTCGAAGACGACATCGCGGGTGCCGACGACCACAGCTGTGGCGCTGATCAGAATCCCCGCGACGACGGCCACCGGACGCGGCACGAACCTGCACAGGCAGCGGATCAGCTCACGGGTGCACAGACGGACCGTACGGGCGAGGAGGAGCAGCGCCCCGCACAGCCCCATGGCCATGAGCGCGATCATCATCGAGTGCCAGGTCAGGGTCTGGGGGAGCTCCTGCAACGCACGCAACTCGCGCTGCATACGGGCACTTTCGGAGAGGGACACCACGGTGAGCCCGAGGGCGAGCACGTAGTACGCCTGCCACGCATGGGCCCGTGCGCGCTCGCCCGGCAGCCGTAGGAGCCGGGGGAGCCAAGGGGCTTGGGGGAGCCAGGCGGGCCGGGGCAGCAGACGCGGTAGGCGGCGGGCCCGTACGATCACGGCCCGCAGCAGCCAGCCGAGCAGCGACCCTATGCCGTAGCCGATCGCCGCCGTGATGCCCCCGATGAGGCCCTGGAGATACCAGGGACGCGGCACCAGGGAGGGCGTGAGGGAGAGCCAGAAGAAGACGGTGGCGACGCAGGTCGCGCTCAGATCGGGCCAGCGCCGCACCAGCCACGAGGGGTCGGGCCGCTGCCAGTAGGGGCGCCGGGCGAGGGAGAGGGCCCGCGACGCGGCGCGGCGTACGAGGGCGGTGACCGTGCCGGGGGCGGGGTCTCGCTCCGGCGCGGTGGCCGGCTTCGCGGCCGGGGCAGGCTCCGGGCCCGTGACATCGCCGGGAACGGGCCCTGACGGGGCGGGCCTCCCGTAAGGCGCGATGTCCGTATCGAGGCCGCTCCGGACGGGACGCGCCCTCTCCTCCGTCCTGTACGCCATTGTCCGCCCCCACCCCGTTACCAGTGATCGGTCACCGATACGGCTGACGCACTCGTGCGGGCCGGGGTTGCCTGGGCTGCCGAGCCCGACGGCCGGCCGTGGCGCAAGGCCTCCTTCCCGCGTGCACCCAGCCGTCTGCCTGGGGCCCGTCGGGGCCGACACAGCCCGGTGCGCGACGAGTTGGCTTTCCCTGGGTGAAGGGCGGCTGGCCGCTGTCGGCGGGACCTTCCCGCAGTACGCGCCCGCGTGTGCCCGACGGGCCCGACGGGGCGGGAACGCAGGGGGAGTTGGCCCTGACCGTGCAGGTCAGAGCCCTTCTTCGGCAATCTATACACCTGTTGTATACCTACTGTGTATAGTCCTCGCCATGTCCATCAGTCACACGCTGCTCGGGCTCCTGGAAGAGTCCGGCCCCCGCCACGGCTACGACCTCAAACGGGCCTTCGACGAACGCTTCGGGCACGACCGCCCCCTCCACTACGGGCAGGTCTACTCGACGATGTCCCGCCTGCTGAAGCACGGCCTCGTCGAGGTCGACGGCATCGAGGCGGGCGGCGGTCCGGAACGGAAGCGGTACGCCATCACCGACGCCGGCATCACCGACGTCGGCGAGTGGCTCTCCCGGCCCGAGAAGCCGGAGCCGTACTTGCAGAGCACGCTCTACACCAAGGTCGTGCTCGCCCTGCTCACCCGGCGCGACGCCGGTGAGCTGCTGGACACGCAGCGCGCCGAGCATCTGCGCCTCATGCGGGAGCTGACCCGGCGCAAACAGGGCGGCGATCTGGCGGACCAACTCATCTGTGATCACGCGCTGTTCCACCTCGAAGCCGACCTGCGGTGGCTGGAACTGACGGCTGCGCGACTCGACAAGCTCGCCACGGAGGTACGGCCATGACACCCCCCGCACCGATTGCCGCTCTCGCCGGCGAAGGCACCGGCTCCGGCACGGGCTCCGGCTCCGGATTCCTGCTCACCGCAGAGGCGTTGAACAAGACGTACGGATCGACCGCCGCGCTGGACGGCGCCGACTTCGCGATCCGCGCCGGCGAGATCGTCGCCGTCATGGGACCGTCCGGCTCCGGCAAGTCGACGTTGCTGCACTGCCTCGCCGGCATCGTCCCGCCCGACTCCGGGACGGTGACGTACCGCGGCCGGGAGCTGTCGTCGATGAGCGACGCACGGCGCAGTGCCCTGCGCCGCAGCGACTTCGGCTTCGTCTTCCAATTCGGGCAGCTCGTACCGGAGTTGAGCTGCCTGGAGAACGCCGCCCTGCCGCTGCGCCTGGCAGGGCACGGGCGTAAGGAGGCCGAGTCGCGTGCCTCGGCGTGGCTGGAGCGGCTCGAGGTCGACGACGTGAGCAGCCACCGTCCCGGCCAGGTCTCCGGAGGGCAGGGGCAGCGCGTCGCCGTGGCCCGCGCGCTCGCTGCCGGCCCGAACGTACTGTTCGCCGACGAGCCGACCGGCGCGCTGGACTCCCTCAACGGCGAGCGCGTGATGCAGCTGCTGACCGAGGCCGCCCGTGAGAGCAACGCGGCCGTCGTCCTCGTCACCCACGAGTCGAGGGTCGCCGCCTACTCCGACCGCGAGATCGTCGTACGTGACGGGCGGGCCCGGAACATGGCCGGTGCCCTGTGAGCGCCGGAACCAGCATCCGCGAGGACGAAAGCACGGGTGAGCTGAGAGGCGGCCGCCCCAACGGCCGTGCCCGCGTGGGGGATTGGGCACGTGACCTGGCCATGGGCGCGCGCTTCGCCACAAGTGGCGGGCGGCAGGGATGGGTTCGTACGCTGCTCACCGCCGTCGGTGTCGCGCTCGGTGTGGCCGTGCTGCTGCTGGCCGCGGCCGTACCGGAGTTGGTCAGAAGTCTGGACACGCGCGAGGAGGCACGCTCGGGCGGCTACCTCGCGGAGACCGGGGAGATCGAACCCAGCGCGTACACCGTCCTGTCCAAGGACGCCAACACCCGCTACAAGAACGAGGAACTCTTCGGCCGCCTGCTCCAGGCCGAGGGAGCGACCCCGGCGACCCCGCCCGGTCTGCGGGCCATTCCCAGACCCGGCGAACTGGTGGTCTCACCCGCGCTGAAGGAGCTGCTGCAGTCGCCGGAGGGCAAGCATCTCGCGGAGCGGCTCGACGGCCGCATCGTCGGCACCATCGACGAAGAGGGTCTGCTCGGTCCGGGCGAATTCGCCTTCTACAAGGGCGCGGACGACCTCACCGTCGGCAACAAGGCAGTCGGCGGCTTGAGCAGCGGTGCCGACCGGGTGAGCGACTTCAGCGGCTCGCAGGAAGAGCAGCCCATGGAGCCGGTGCTGGTGCTCCTGGTCGTGGTGGCCTGCGCGGTGCTGGTGATGCCCGTCGCCGTATTCATCGCCACGGCGGTGCGGTTCGGCGGCGAACAGCGTGACACCAGACTCGCCGCGCTACGGCTCGTCGGAGCCGACGCCGCGACGACCCGGCGGATCGCAGCGGGCGAATCGCTCGTCGGTGCGCTGCTCGGACTGATGCTGGGCGGCTGGTTCTTCCTGCTGGGACGGGCGTTCATCGGGAAGGTCGAAGTATTCGGCATCAGTGTCTTCCCGGTCGATGTCGCGCCCGCTCTCGGGCTTGGACTGCTGATCGTCATCGGTGTGCCCGCGACGGCTGTGGCCGTCACGATCTTCGCGCTGCGGGGCGTCGCCATCGAACCGCTGGGCCTGGTGCGCAAGAGCGAACAGCGTCCCCGCCGTCTGTGGTGGCGGCTGCTGCCGCCCGCGGTCGGTGCGGCGCTGCTGCTCCCGCTGGCGGGATCGGTGACGGGAGAGGACGCCTCCGTCAACGAGGTGCAGATCACCAGCGGCGTCGTGCTGCTGCTGGGCGGTATCGCGCTCCTCCTGCCGTGGCTGGTGGAGCGCCTCGTCGGAGGTCTTCGCGGCGGGCCGGTCGCCTGGCAACTCGCCACCCGGCGGCTTCAGTTGAGCAGTGGCAACGCCTCCCGTGCCGTCAGCGGCATCACCATCGCGGTGGCCGGTGCGATCGCGCTGCAGATGCTCTTCGCCGCCGTCGAGGCCGAACAGGAGAAGATCATCAAGAGGGACGGGAGCAACTCCCCGTCCCAGGTCTACGGGCCGGGCTCCACCCTCGCGAAAGCGGAAGCGCTGACTGCGGATCTGAGGCGGACGGAGGGGGTGAAGCAGGCGCAGGGCTTCGCGCAGGCCTTCGCGGAGATCAAGGGAAGCGAGGACGGAGTCACCGTCACGGTCGGCAGCTGTGACCGGCTGCGTGAGGCGGCCCGTATCGGCGGCTGCCGCGACGGTGACGTCTACATCGCCCCCTCTTCCGAGAAGGACGCAGCGAAACCCCCCGCTCCCGGGGCCACCCTCCGTTTCGGTGAGGACGAGAAGAGCGAGTTCGTCTGGCGGGTTCCCCGTTCCGTCCGTACGGCCCAGGGCCTCAAGACGCCGGACGGCGGCGAGCTGGAAGGCCTGCTGGTCACGCCTTCCGCGCTGCCGCAGAAGCAGCTGGGCGCACTGAGTTACCAGGGCTGGGCGGTCGTCGGTCCCGACGGCGGGGCGCTCGAGAACCTCCGTACGACCGTCTTCCAGTCCGACCCGTCCTATTCGATCTTCGAGACCACCGAGCGGGAGCTGCCCGAGGAGTTCGTCACGATCCGGCGCGCGGTCCTGGCGGCGGCTGTGGGTGTGCTGCTGCTGATCGGGGCCAGCATGATCGTCTCGATGCTGGAGCAACTGCGGGAGCGCAAGCGGCAGTTGTCGGTCCTTGTGGCCTTCGGTACGACGCGTTCCACGCTCGGTGCCTCGGTCCTGTGGCAGACAGCGGTACCGGTGGTGCTCGGCATAGGCCTGGCGGTCGTTTTCGGACTCGGCCTGGGCTGGGCTCTGTTGCGGCTGCTCGGTGCGCCCGGCACGGACTGGCTGGTCTTCCTGCCGGTGGCCGGCGCGGGCGCCGGGGTGATCGCTCTGGTGACGCTCGTGAGCCTGCCGTTCCTGTGGCGGATGATGCGGCCCGAGGGGCTGCGTACGGAGTGATCCGGTGACGCTGTAGCGCGTCGCTGTTCGCAAGCTCGCGGTTCCGGCCGGGCCCCCATGCTGGCCGGAACCGCGTTTCTGCGTTAAAGTGATATCACTTTGCTAGAGAGTCGACCGTACGGTCTGCGTACGGCCGACGCACGAGAGAGCGGAGCGTACTGGACGCGGCGTACGCGTCCAGTACGCGCTCCGCACACCGATCGCGAAACGGGGGAACCCTGATGCCCACTCAAGACCCGGCACCGAAGACGCCGGCCACCGCCGAGCCCCAAGACCTGCCCGACATGCCTGCCCCGGAGGTGCGCGAAGTCACCGCGCACAGCATCCCCGGCGGGCTCGCCCTGCTCCTCGGCCTCATCGGCTTCCTGCTCGGCCTCGCGGGCATAATCCTCGGCGGTGGACTCGCGTCCTCCGGCTCCGCCGGAACCGGCGCGACGCTGATCATCGTGGGCGTCATCGTGCTGATCGGCTCCATCTTCGCGATGTGCGGCCTGAACATGGTCGCCCCGGGTGAGGCCCGCGTCGTCCAGCTCTTCGGGCGCTACACCGGCACCATCCGTACGGACGGCCTGCGTTGGGTCAACCCGCTCACGAGCCGGGAGAAGATCTCGACGCGTGTGCGGAACCACGAGACCGCCGTCCTCAAGGTCAACGACGCCTACGGCAACCCGATCGAGCTGGCCGCCGTGGTGGTCTGGCAGGTGGCGGACACGGCGCAGGCGACGTTCTCCGTCGACGACTACGTCGAGTTCGTCTCCACGCAGACGGAGGCGGCGGTGCGGCACATCGCCATCGAGTACCCCTACGACTCGCACGACGAGGACGGCCTGTCGCTGCGCGGCAACGCGGAGGAG
>DATMEI010000892.1:0-2420 GCA_035556995.1 Streptomyces sp. | reverse complement strand
TTCACCGTCGAGAACCGCCATGAACACCAGCGGCGGAGCATCGTATTCCTTGACGGTGTCCGCCTTGAGTTCAGCGATGGCGGAGCGTGCATCAACACCCGGCCCCGGCTGCGTCACGCCGGTGACGTCGCCGGTGTAGCGGAGCTGGAGCACCTCGGTGCCCTTCAGCTTCTTCTCGAGCTCGCCGAGTGTCTGCGGCGTGTCGAAGATGACTCTCGTGACCTGGTCGGACACCTGCGAACCGGGAATCACCGGCTGGGGTTCGTCCGCGGCGGAGCGACCCGGATCGCTGCTCGCCACGGCCGGTGCCCCCACCGCCACAACGGTCGCTGTGATCACACCAAGGACGTACGCGCGACTTCTTCCTAACAACCTCACGCGGGTTGCCTCCTGTCCCCCGGCACCCGTGAATCTCACTGAGTGCGACGACTCAGCAACCTATATGAGCTTCAATGCTCGTTTGCATGGAGGAATAAGACATTCCTCCATGCAGTGCCGTGGAACTCCCTTTGTCCGCCCCGACGCAGGCTGAGGACCTCATACGTCGATTCCGCCGCCGGGCACACCCGGGCCGACGACGCGTCACCTGACTGTGCTGTTGCGGGGTACGCAATGGCCGGATGCGGTGAGTCACCCACGCTGCCGGGCAAGCGGGGCCACGGTGACAGGCAGGCAGATCCACAATGCGGACGCCAGTTGCTCAAGATGTGGGATGCGGACGTAGGCTGCCGCCATGCCTGAAGAGACCGCCGTCTACACACACGGGCACCACGCGGCCGTACTGCGCTCGCACACGTGGCGCACCGCAGCCAACTCCGCGGCCTACCTCCTCGGTGAACTCGAGCCGCAGATGCGCATTCTCGACATCGGCTGCGGCCCGGGCACCATCACGGCCGACCTCGCCGCGCTCGTACCGCAGGGCCACGTCACCGGTCTCGACGCGGCACCCGGCGTGCTGGAGCAGGCGCGCGCCACAGTGGACGAACGCGGCCTGGGCAACGTCACGTTCGCGACCGGCGATGTGCACTCCCTCGACTATCCCGACGGCGCTTTCTGCGTCGTGCACGCCCATCAGGTCCTCCAGCACGTCGGCGACCCGGTGCGCGCGCTGCGCGAGATGCACCGCGTGTGCAAGCCCGGAGGCATCGTCGCTGCTCGCGACGCCGACTACGGCGCGATGTTCTGGTATCCGCTGATCGACGGCCTGACGGACTGGCAGCAGCTCTACCGGCGCGTCGCGCGCGGCAACGGCGGCGAACCGGATGCCGGGCGTCAACTGCACGCCTGGGCACGGGAGGCGGGGCTGAGGGACGTCACCGCGTCATCGAGCAACTGGTGCTTCGCGACCGCCGGGGAACGGGAGTGGTGGAGCGGCCTGTGGGCGGAACGTACCGTCGCCTCCTCCTTCGCCCAGACGGCCGTCGACGGCGGGTTCGCCACGACCGGCCGGCTGCACGCGGCAGCCGATGCCTGGCGGGAGTGGGGTGCGCAGGAGGACGGCTGGTTCAGTACCCCTCATGGGGAGATCCTCTGCCGGTCCTGACGAGGCGGAGTTACCCAACTAGGCTCGCTGCATGGACATTCTGGGGACTTCACTGCGCGTCTGCGTCGACGACCTGGACGCTGCGGTGCCGGTGTACGAACGACTGGCGAGCGCCGAGGCGGTGCGCTTCGCGCAAGGACCGGTCACGGTCGCGGCCGTCGGGCCCTTCTTCCTGATGAGCGGTCCCGCGGAGCATCTGGACATCCTCCGGAAGATCGCCGCGACGCTGGCCGTCAAGGACGTGGACGAGGCGATCGCTGATCTGGAGGCCGTGGGCGCGCAGATCATCGCCGGCCCGAAGGAGACCCCGATCGGGCGCAATGTGGTGGCGCGGCATCCCGACGGCAGTGTCTTCGAGTACGTCGACCGGCAGGGCGCGGACCAGTAACGGGACCCCCGCCGGGCGCCCGGGGTATGGCTCCGGCGCCCGGCGGGTCCAGTTACCGGCAAGGGTCACGGCACGACGATGATCTTCCGTCCCTTGCCCGCCGCGAACTGCTCCAGCGCTTCCGGGTAGTTCTCCAGCGGAAGCCGGTCCGAGATGAAGATCTCGGGGTCCAGCACACCGCCCGCGAAGAGTTCGGCCGCGCGCTCGTAGCTGTGCAGAACAGCCATTGAGCCGGTGATGGTGATCTCCTGGTTGTAGATCTTGTACGGCTCGATGGTCGCCGTCGTCGCGTAGTCGGAGACGCCGAACTGCAGGAACGTTCCCGCCTTGGCGACCCGCCCGATGCCGTCCTGGATCGCCGCCGCGTTGCCCGTGGCGTCGACCACCAGGTCCCAGCCCTGCGGACGGTCCAGTTCGTCGGCCGTCGCCGCCGTGGCGGAGCAGCCCAGCCGCCGTGCTGTGGCGAGCCGTTCCTCGTTGAGGTAGAGG
>DATMEI010000891.1:0-2221 GCA_035556995.1 Streptomyces sp. | reverse complement strand
TGAAGCGGGAAGGGCACTCGAATGAACTCCGCTCCCCCGGCGCTTGCCGTAACCCCCCGTCAGCAGCGGTATCTCGGCAGCGCCCGGAGGATCAGCAGAGCGGACGGGCGTCAGGCCGCGTAGCCCTTCGGCGGGATGAGGCTCGCGAGCTGGTCGAAGGAGAGCCAGTAGATCTGGTTGCCGGAGAAGGAAGCGGGGTCGGCTATCAGCACGCTCTTGTTGGCGTCGTCGTAGCCGATGACCGTGAAGTAGTGGTAGATCGTCTGGTCCGAGGGGTAGCCGGGCGGCTGATTGCCGGGCGGCGCGACGATGTTGGTGACGAGCGGGTAGTTGTTGTCGATGTCCCCCACGATGTCCTGCCAGAGCAGGTCCTTCTGCTCCTGCGAGGGCGGGTCGTTCGGCATGTACTTCGACTCGTACCAGCCGGTTCCCAGGTTCGCGTTGAGTACGGAGGTGACCTGGCTGATGTCGTCCGTGCCGTTCTCCGTCGTGCCCAACTGGGCTGCGAGATCCGTCTGGCTGGGGGCTCCCATGCGCGCCGAGAGCGCGATACGGGTGGCGGCGGGGCCGCACCAGTAGCCGGTCTCCTGGACCTGGTAGTCGACTTCGAGGGTCTTGGCGGCCTTGGTCTCGGTGGCCTCGGTGTGCGCCTGCGAGCCCTTGCTGCTCACCTCGACTGGGGCGGCGGACCCTCCGGGCTCGGCGGCGACCCGCGTGACGGCCGTGGTGTGGGCTTCGTCCGCGCTCGCCATCGAGGGCGCGGCGAGCAGCCCGGTGGCCGTCAGCGCCACGGTCACCGCCATGGATCTGATGCGCATGCAGATACTCCTCCGTGGGGGGCAGTTGAAGCGAGCATGCCACCACGGAGGTTGTGCGGGGCAGGGGGTCTACGCGTGTTTCACTGGCCGGACCAGTGACGACGCCGGCCAAGCGCCTTCGTCAACCGGTGGGCGCCGACCGGCAATTGACGGGACGTGACTCGCAACCGCTGCCCGCCCCGGGGTGTCAGCTGTCGAAGCCCATCCCCGTCGCGTCCATGGCCCTGAGCCACAGATTACGGCGGCCGCCGCGGGCGTCCGACCGTGACAGCGACCACTGCGTGAGAGAGATGCCGGCCCAGCGCGCCGGCTCCGGCGGGAACGGCAGCGGCTTCCTGCGCACCAACTCCAGCTGTGTGCGCTCCGTCTGCTCCCCGCTCAGCAGATCGAGCATCACCTCGGCCCCGAACCTGGTGGCCCCCACACCCAGACCCGTGTACCCCGCCGCGTAGCTGACGCGTCCGCCGTGGGCCGTGCCGAAGAACGGCGAGAAGCGCGTACAGGTGTCGATGACCCCGCCCCAGGCATGACTGAAGCGCAACCCCGCCAACTGCGGGAAAGTGTCGAAGAAATGCCCGGCCAGCTTCCGGAAGGTCTCGGGCCGCTGGTCGTACTCCGCGGCGATCCGGCTGCCGTAGTGGTAGAGGACGTCGTAGCCGCCCCACAGGATGCGGTTGTCGCGGGTGAGGCGGAAGTAGTGGAAGTGGTTGGCGCTGTCGGCGAGTCCCTGCCGGTTCTCCCAGCCCACGGACGCCCGTTGCTCCTCGCTCATCGGCTCGGTCATCAGCGCGTAGTCGTAGACGGGGATGATGTACGGGCGGACCCGCCGCAACAGCGAGGGGAAGGCGTTGGTCCCGAGCGCGGCGTGCCGGGCGCGGACACGGCCGTAGGGAGTCCGTACGGCCACGGCGCTGCTGGTGGCGGCGAGTTGACGTGCCGGAGTGTTCTCGTAGATCCGAACGCCCGCCTCCGCGCAGGCGCGCTTGAGCCCCCAGGCGAGCCTCGCGGGGTTGAGCATCGCGACGCTGCGGCGGAACCACAGCCCGGCGAGGAAGGACGGGGAGTCGACCTCGGCCCGCACCGCTTCACCGTCGAGGTAGGTCACGGTCTCCTCTCCGGCGTCGCACCCGTCGGCGTCCAGTCCGAGGCGTCGTGCCTGCTCGGCGGCGTCGCGCAGTTCGGCGACCTGGTGGGGCTCCGTCGCGAGTTCGATCTCGCCGGTGCGTTCGAAGTCGCAGTCGATTCCGTAACGCTGGACGGCGTGCTCGATGGCGTCGAGGTTGCGGTGTCCGAGGCGTTCGAGGGTGGTGAACTCATCGGGCCAGCGGGCCAGTC
Source organism: Streptomyces sp. (assembly GCA_035556995.1). GTDB lineage: Bacteria > Actinomycetota > Actinomycetes > Streptomycetales > Streptomycetaceae > Streptomyces. Next base: position 68 of record DATMEI010000891.1, on the reverse strand, counting down.
CGTTCGCGAAGCCGTGCGTGAGGGAGGCGTCGCAGAAGCCGCCGTTACGTCCCGAGGCGGCCCAGCCG
>DATMEI010000890.1:0-3982 GCA_035556995.1 Streptomyces sp. | reverse complement strand
GTCACCAACTCCGATACGACGAGTGCGACATCGGCGACGCCGACCTCCTCGATGCCCCATCCGGTGACCGCGTGGACCGCCGCGTGCCGGGCGACGGTGACCGTACGGGGAACGGACGGGAACCTCCGCCACCAGACGAGGATGAGATCGAGCAGCTGACGACCGCGCGTTTGGAGCGTGCTGTGTTGTTGGCCCGGAAGCCGGGCTGCGTCGTTGACATCGTCCTCGACGAGGCTGCGCTGCGTCGGCGGATTGGTGGCCCTAAGACCATGAAGAGTCAGTACGAGCACCTGCTTGCCTGTGCCGAACGTCCCAACGTGACGCTGCAATTGATGCCAACGGCACGAGGCGCGCACGCGGGGTTGGACGGGCCGATGACGCTGATGGAGACTCCGGAGTGTGAGCGGCTGGTCTACATGGAGGGCAACGACAAGAGCACGCTCGTCTCCAAACAGGATGAAGTGGGCGTGCTCGCGCGGCGCTGTGCCATGATCAGATCGCAAGCCCTCCGCCCGGAAGAATCCCTCGGACTGATCGAGCAGTTGGCGAGTGAGTGATGAGTGAGCTGAAGTTGGTGTGGGTTAAAAGCAGTTACAGCGGCCCAGGCGGCGGCGAGTGCGTCGAGGTCGCAACCGAGTGGCGCAAGAGCAGCTACAGCGATTCCAGCGGTGGCGCGTGCGTCGAGGTCGCCACCAGCCCCGTGATCATCCACGTGCGTGACTCCAAGCACATAGCCGGCCCCGTTCTCGCGCTCGCGCCCGGATCATGGCGGGCGTTCCTGGACGGTCTCCGGCCGGAGCGCACTGGTGGTGGCGGGGGGCCACGACACTGATCCCCGGAACGCCGGGGCACAGCCCCGAAACCCGTCCGTACTGGCTGGGAACCCGTTTTGGAGCGCCGTCGACGATCGGGTAGTGTTCTTCCTGTCGCTGAACAGGGCGAGGCCGAGAGCCCCGACCAGGAAGCGATAACCCAGACAAAATCCCCACCGGGGGTTGCGTTTTGGTGGGCTATGGTGTAATTGGCAGCACGACTGATTCTGGTTCAGTTAGTCTAGGTTCGAGTCCTGGTAGCCCAGCGCGATCTTGGTTAAGTACGTTCTGTACGCTGCTAATTGGCAAGATCGAGGCCCCCGTTGTGTAGCGGCCTAGCACGCCGCCCTCTCAAGGCGGTAGCGCCGGTTCGAATCCGGTCGGGGGTACTCGACCAGAAAGCCCCCGCGAGATGCGGGGGCTTTTTCGTGTGTGCACCCTGCTCCTGAGGAAGTGCGCACACGCTCAACTCTCCGTGCTGAACCGCCTGTTGGACTCCTCCGCCTCCGCGAGCCGCCGCAGGCTGAGCAGCACCGGTTCGTAGAGCACCGTGCAGGCCACGGCTGCCTCGATCTGCGCCTCCGCGTCGTCGTAACCGGCGATCAGCTCCAGGTCGGCCTCCGCCACCTGCGCCGCCGCCCGGGCGTACGGGAGCAGGTTCTCCATCGCGGAGGGGTAGCCGAGCCGCCGCAGCGCGGCGATCGCGCCCACCAGCATCCGGTACGCGGGCGATGAGGACCCGGCGGAGTGCGAGAACATCCAGCCGAGGTCCTTCAGCAGGGCCTGGGTGGTGCGTTCGGCGGCCTCGGCCTCCGGGTCGTCCACCGCGAGCTGCGTGCCGTGCGGCAGCGCCCACACGGCAGTGCCGATGCGGCTGTGCTGGTCCAGAGACCTGTCATCGACGCAGTTCAGGACCTCGCGTGCCGTCGCCACGGAGAGCCGGCCGACCTGGGTCAGGGCGCGGATGAGCCTCAGTCGCCGCAGGTGCGACTCGTCGTACTCGGCCTGGGTGGCCGAGAGGCGACGGCCCGGCGGCAGCAGGCCCTCGCGCAGGTAGTACTTGACGGTCGCGGCGCTGATTCCGCTGCGTTCGCTCAGTTCTGCCAGGCGCATTCCGTGCCGTTCCCGTTTCTCGTCGCACTGCTCGATTCCCCTTGCTTCTGCTCTTGGAGAGTAGCACTATCTATCTATTGGATAGTTCAGCTATCCCCTACTGGAACGGAGCACGCCATGGCAGGCAACGTGCAGGGCGCACGGATGACGGCAGCCGCATGCGGCGACGTGGTCGTCTTCTTGATCGGGATGCGTGTCAACAAGCTGCGGGCGCTGCGGAGTTGGCTGCCCGTCTTCACGGCGATGCCGCGGATGCTCAAGGAGCTCTCGAAGGACTCCTCCAGCGGCCTGCTGGGGTACCGCCTGCTGGTCGGCGGGGTCCGCGAGATCACGGTCCTGCAGTACTGGGAGTCCGAGGAGGCGCTGTTCGCGTACGCGTCAGCGGCGGACAAGGAGCACCGGCCGGCCTGGGCCGCGTACAACAGCCGGGCGCGCAACAGCGGCGCGGATGTGGGGATCTGGCACGAGACCTACGCGGTCCCGGCGGGCCGTTACGAGTCGAGCTACGTGAACATGCCGCCGTACGGTCTCGGGGCGGCTCGCGGCACAGAACCGGTGGGCCTGCGCGGCGAGCGGGCCGCGGAACGGATGTCGTCCCGGCCCGGGAAGGGGTGACACAGGCGGCCGTGCGCGGCGGGCGGTCGAGGCGGCGCGTGCGCCCTCGCACGGGGGAGGGCGTGCGCGCCGCTCAGCCAGTCGTCCTGCGCAGTGCCTCGCTCAGCCGCGCCGCCGCGTCGACGATCGCCTGGGCGTGCATACGGCCGGGGTGCCGGGTCAGCCGCTCGATGGGTCCGGAGACCGAGACGGCGGCGACCACGCGGTTGGAGGGGCCCCGTACGGGCGCGGAAACGGAGGCCACGCCCGGTTCGCGCTCGCCCACCGACTGTGCCCAGCCCCGGCGCCGTACGCCCGAGAGCGCCGTCGCCGTGAAGCGGGCGCCCTGGAGGCCGCGGTGGAGCCGCTCCGGCTCCTCCCAGGCCATGAGGATCTGTGCGGCCGATCCCGCCTTCATCGGCAGTGTCGAGCCGACCGGGACGGTGTCCCGCAGTCCGGACAGCCGCTCGGCCGCGGCCACGCAGATGCGCATGTCGCCCTGGCGCCGGTAGAGCTGGGCGCTCTCGCCCGTCATGTCGCGCAGATGCGTCAGCACCGGCCCGGCGGAGGCCAGGAGCCGGTCTTCGCCCGCTGCTGCGGCCAGTTCGCCGAGGCGGGGGCCGAGAATGAAGCGCCCCTGTATGTCCCGGGCCACCATGCGGTGGTGTTCCAGGGCGACCGCCAGCCTGTGTGCCGTCGGACGGGCAAGGCCGGTCGCTCCGACCAGCCCGGCGAGGGTGGCCGGACCGGACTCCAGAGCGCTCAGTACCAGAGCTGCCTTGTCGAGAACGCCGACGCCGCTAGAGTTGTCCATGCGTCGATACTCGCGTCTCAGAGTGTGAAACGCAAGTTCCTTTTTCGGCGCCAGCCGCCACCCTGGAGTGGCTAAGCACACCCGCGCCCGGGGGACCGCCGCAGGCGGGGTGTGCCACTGGATCTCGACATGTGGTCGGCGATCACGGCCGGCCGGAGGGAATGCGATGGGACGGACACTCGCGGAGAAGGTCTGGGACGACCATGTCGTCAGGCGCGCGGAAGGCGAGCCCGACCTTCTCTTCATCGACCTGCATCTGCTCCACGAGGTGACCAGCCCCCAGGCTTTCGACGGGCTCCGTCAGAACGGCCGCCGGGTGCGGCGCACCGACCTCACCATCGCGACCGAGGACCACAACACCCCGACCCTCGACATCGACAAGCCCATCGCCGACCCGGTCTCCCGGGTCCAGCTGGAGACGCTGCGGGCGAACTGCGCCGAGTTCGGCGTCCGGCTGCACTCGCTGGGCGACGTCGAGCAGGGCGTCGTGCACGTCGTCGGACCCCAGCTGGGCCTGACCCAGCCCGGCACCACCGTCGTCTGCGGCGACTCGCACACCTCCACGCACGGCGCCTTCGGCGCGCTGGCGTTCGGCATCGGCACCTCCCAGGTGGAGCATGTGCTGGCCACCCAGACGCTGCCGCTGGCC
>DATMEI010000889.1:0-11469 GCA_035556995.1 Streptomyces sp. | reverse complement strand
GGGCTGCTGTTCATCCTGCCCCAGTACCTGCAGGCGGTCCTGGGCCTCGACGCCTTCGGCACGGGCCTGCGGCTGCTGCCGCTCATGGCGGGGCTCATCTTCGCCGCACGGGGCGCGGGGCCGCTCACCGCGCGCTTCGGTCCCGGTCCCGTGATCAGCGGCGGACTGGTGGTGCTCGCCTTCGCGGCCTTCCTCGGTGCCCGTACGGACGCCGGTGACGGCTACGCCCTGACAGCCACCTGGCTGACGGTCACAGGATTCGGCGTGGGCTTCGCGATGGTGCCCGCCATGGACGGCGCGCTCGCCGCCCTGCCGGCATCGCATGCGGGCAGCGGCTCCGGGCTGCTGATGACCGTACGGCAGACGGGCGCCGCCATCGGTGTCGCGCTGCTGGGGAGCCTGCTGTCGGGCACGTACACCGGAAAGCTGGACACGGACGGGCTGCCGCACGCCGCGGCGCAGGCGGCGGGCGACTCGGTGATCGCCGCCCACGCCGTCGCCGAGCGGATGGACTCCGCCGCTCTGGCGGCGTCGGCCGATGCCGCCTTCGTCGACGGCATGACGCAGGTGCTGACGGTGTGCGGCGTCGCCGCCCTCGCCGCGGCCCTGCTGATGGCGGCGCTGCTGCCCGACCGGCGGCGGAAGGAAGAGCCGGTGACCAGCGGCGAGGACACCGGGCCGCTGTCCCTGCCGGGGACATAGCTGGCCCTGTCACGCGGACATGGCCGACAATGAGCCGCATGGCCCCTGCACGCAACAAGTCCTCCGCGACCACTTCCCGCCCGGGCCTCCGCGAACGGAAGAAGATCAAGACACGGCAGGCGATCCGGCAGGCCGCCTACCGGCTCTTCTCCGAGCAGGGGTACGACGCCACGTCCGTCGACCGGATCGCAGAGGAGGCGGAGGTCTCCCCCAGCACCGTCTTCCGCTACTTCCCGACCAAGGAGGACATCGTGCTCTCCGACGAGTACGACCCTCCGCTCTACGAGGCGCTCATCGCCCGTCCCGCCGACGAACCTCCCGTCACCGCACTGCGGAACGCCATGCTCGGAGTCTTCGCGCAGACGGCGAGCCAGGAACCCGACCGCGAGCCCGCCGAATCGCACCAGCGGATGCGGCTCGTACGCGACGTGCCGGCCCTGCGCGCTCGTATGTCCGAGCACATGTCCGTCACGGGCCGGTTCCTCGCAAGCGCGCTGGCGGAGAGGACCGGACTGGCGGAGGACTCCTTCGAACTACGGGTGCTCACAGGGGCGTTGCTCGGCGCCATGGCCGAGGCTCTGTTCTGGTGGGGCGAAAGCGACCAGCAGGAGGGCATGCCCGAGATCGTCGACCGCGCGCTGAACCTCGTCGAGAGGGGGTTCCCCCAGGCCCGCAGGGCCGAGGGGGAGGGCTCAGTTCCGCAGTGAGCGCTCAAGCACCTCGGGATCGGCCGTCGGCGCGTCGCAGGTGAAGTTGCGGCACACGTACGCCGTCGGCCGGCCGTCCAGCAGCGGCCGGTCACGCAGCAGGGGCACATCCAGTCCCGCGGACGAACCCGGCTCGCCCTTCGCGACGACCGCGCCGGGCGCCGTCGCCAGCAGCGCCGTGCGGTGCAGTGCGCCGGTGCCGGGGTCGCTGTGCGGGCCGACCACAGCCACTTCCCGCGGTCCGTCGAGGGCCGCCTCCGCCGCCGCGAGGCCCCAGCCGATGAAGCGCGGCGCGCGGTGCGCCAGCGCCCTGACGATGCCCAACGCCGTTTCGGCGGCGTCGCGGTGGCGGGTGCTGCCGGTGTAGGCGGCGTACGACAGCAGTGCCTGCGCGGCAGCCGTCCAGCCCGAGGGTGTGGCGCTGTCGGTGGGGTCCTGCGGGCGCCGGATGAGGGCTTCGGCGTCGTCGGCGGTGTCGTAGAGGGTGCCGTCCGCGGCGGTGAAGTGTCCGAGCACCGTCTCCAGGAGCACACCTGCACGCTCAAGCCAACTGGTCTCCCCCGTAACGGAGTAGAGGCTCAGCAGGCCCTCTGCCACATCGGCGTAGTCCTCCAGCACGCCGACGCTGGGGCCTGCGGCGCCGTCGCGTGAGGTGCGTACGAGGCGGCCGTCCGCGCTCATGTGCAGCTCGGTCAGGAGGTGTGCGGCGGTGGAGGCGGCCTCGATGAGGTCGGGGCGCTCGAAGTAGGCGCCGGTCTCGGCGAGGGCGGCGACAGCGAGCCCGTTCCAGGCTGCGACGACCTTGTCGTCCCGCTCGGGGCGGGGGCGCTGTTCGCGGACGCGCAGCAGCCGCTCCCGTACGGACTCGACACGTGCGGCATCGGACTGCTCCTCCCCGTCGGGGAGTTGGAGCACCGACGCGCCCTCCTCGAAGGTGCCCTCCTGCGTCACGCCGTAGTAGCCGAGGGCCCATCGGGCGTCCTGCTCGCCGAGTGCCTCGGTGAGCTCGGCGGGAGTCCATACGTAGTAGGCGCCTTCGCGGTGACGGCCTTGGCCGTCGTCGCTGTCGGCGTCGAGGGCGGAGGCGAACCCGCCCTGTGCGGTGCCCAGTTCACGCACCATGAAGTCGGCGGTCTCCAGAGCGATGCGCCGCGTCAGGTCCGAGCCGGTGGTGCGCCAGGCGTGGGCGTAGACGCGGCACAGCAGCGCGTTGTCGTACAGCATCTTCTCGAAGTGCGGTACGACCCAGCCCGCGTCGACGGAGTAGCGGGCGAAACCGCCCGCCAGCTGGTCGTAGATGCCGCCCCGTGCCATGGCCTCGCAGCTCTGCTGGACCATTTCCAGAGCCCCGTCGGAGCCGGTGCGCGCATGGTGCCGCAGCAGGAACTCCAGTGCCATGGACGCCGGGAACTTCGGCGCACCGCCGAACCCGCCACGCGCCGCGTCGAAGTCACGCGTCAACTCCAGCAGGGCCGCGGCCAGTTCCTCCGGGCCAGGAGGCTCCGGCTGGTCGTAGCGGATGCCGCGCGCGGACAGGTCCCGTACGATCCGCCCGGCCACGTCTGCGACCTCTTCACGCCGGTCCGTCCATGCGGTGGCGACGCCCTCCAGCACCTGCCGGAAGGAGGGCATGCTGTGCCTCGGGGCGGGCGGGAAGTACGTGCCGAAGTAGAAGGGCTCGGCCTCGGGCGTGAGGAAGACGGTCATGGGCCAGCCGCCCTGGCCGGTCGCGGCCTGCACGGCTTCCATGTAGACGGAGTCGACGTCGGGGCGTTCCTCGCGGTCGACCTTGACCGAGACGAAGTGGTCGTTGAGGTAGCCGGCGGTCTCGTCGTCCTCGAAGCTCTCGTGTGCCATCACGTGGCACCAGTGGCAGCTGGCGTATCCGACGCTGAGGAGCACCGGCACCTCACGCCTGCGCGCTTCCTGGAACGCGCCCTCGGACCACGGCCACCAGTCGACCGGGTTGTCGGCGTGCTGGAGGAGGTAGGGGCTGGTCTCGTCCGCGAGTCGGTTCGCCATCTCTCCATCGTGCACGACACGGGTCCCGCGGCGCGGGCGCGGGTTCCCGGGCGACACGTCCGTCAGCCTGCTGGAACTCGACCCGGCGAGGCGGGAAGGAGCCACTCCGCCCTTTAGAGCTGGGCCCGCTCGCCGCCCGTCGCCTCCCAGCCGGCCACCGCCAGCGCCCGGTAGGCCGCGTAGTGCTGGGCGGGGTCGCCGGAGTCGGCCCACGGCATCGCGCCGACGTAGCCGTCCACGACGCGCAGCGCGTCCATCGCCTCGCCGTACCGTTCCGCGCGTACCAGGAAGCAGACCAGGAGATGCAGGACGTGCGGCCGTACCGGATGGCCGGCCTCGACCTGGTCGACGGCGTACTCCGCCGCCTCCATCGCCTTCTCGATCGTCTCGCTCTGGTACAGCCCCCGCACCACGTTGACCTCCGGCAGGTGCTCGTAGACCGCGAAGAGCGGCAGCGCGGGCAGCAGCGTGCCCTCCGGCGCGTGCGCGGCGGCCGTCTGTGCGAAGGCGTCGGCGTCGGCACGTGAGCCGCATCCGTTCTCCGACCAGTACGGCAGGGCCGCAAGGTGAGCGCCCATGTGGTGCGGTGCCTTGCGCCGCAGGGACGCCCACAGCTCCTCGAAGTCGGCCCGCCTGTAGGAGAGATGGCGTGCGATGAACAGTTCGGTGATGTGCGGCGTGGGGTCCGCGGGGGCGAGCCCGGCGGCCTCCTCACAGACCGTACGTGCCTCTTCCAGGATGATGCGGTGGTCCGCTGACGCGGGGTCGGTCAGTGCCTGCCAGACCAGGAACTGCGCGTACACCTGGGCGCCGCCCGCGTCGTCCGGCTTCTCGGTACGCCACTCGCGCAGCCAGCGCGCGTCGCGCAGCCCGGGCTCCTTCCTGAAGGAGACACCGCCGCCGGAGTCGCTCATGCCGGGGGCGTCGGGCACACCCAGCGCCCGTGCCTGCGCCAGTTCCATCGCCGCCGCGCCCGCCATCGACTGCACCCGCTGCCAGCGCAGCTCCCACTCGTCGCCCGTGAAGGCCAGCAGCCGCGCGACGGGCTGCCAGTCCTGGGTGCGCTGGGTCTCCTCCAGCGCCTCGACGAACTCCTGGTCGGGGCCGGGCAGCCGTACGTCCAGATGCTCGGCGGGCACGAAGCCGTAACCGGCACCGCGGTCGAGGGCTCGGGCGTGCCCCTGGGCACCCTCCAGGCGCTGCCGCCGCCGGCGTATCGCCGGGGCGACCAGGACGCCGAAGATGGCAGTCAGTGCAACGAGCACGAGCAGGGCTTCCATGGCTGCGTCTCTCCCCGTGGGTATGCGTGTGCGCGGCTTGAGGTTTTTTCGTCGGAACGGTTCGCTGGAGCCGCTCCGCCTCCACCGTACGGCGCATTACGCTCGCCACATGAGCGACCAGCACCTCGACGGGCAGACGCCCCAGAGCTTCGAGACCCTCGCGATCCACGCGGGGCAGACCGCCGACCCTGCGACGGGGGCGGTCGTACCGCCCATCTATCAGGTGTCCACGTACAAACAGGACGGTGTCGGAGGCCTCCGCGGCGGCTACGAGTACAGCCGTTCCGCCAACCCGACCCGTACCGCCCTGGAGCAGAACCTCGCCGCGCTGGAGGGCGGGCGCAACGGCTTCGCCTTCGCCTCCGGCATGGCCGCCGAGGACTGCCTGCTGCGCACGCTGCTCGTGCCTGGCGATCACGTCGTGATCCCGAACGACGCGTACGGCGGCACCTTCCGCCTCTTCGCGAGGGTCGCGGAGCGGTGGGGTGTGGAGTGGTCGGTCGCCGACTCCTCCGATCCGGCGGCGGTGCGTGCCGCGCTGCGCGACCGTACGAAGGCGGTGTGGGTGGAGACGCCGTCCAACCCGCTTCTCGGCATCAGCGACATCACGGCACTCGCCGAGGTCGCACACGGCGCGGGCGCGCGGCTGGTCGTCGACAACACCTTCGCCAGCCCGTATCTGCAGCAGCCCCTCGCCCTGGGCGCGGACATCGTCGTGCACTCGACGACGAAGTACATGGGCGGCCACTCGGACGTGGTGGGCGGCGCCCTCATCGTGAACGAGCCGGAACTGGCCGCCGAGATCGCCTTCCACCAGAACGCGATGGGCGCCGTCGCCGGCCCCTTCGACTCCTGGCTGGTGATGCGCGGCACGAAGACCCTCGCCGTACGGATGGAGCGGCACAGCTCCAACGCCTCCCGCATGGCCGAGATGCTCATCGCGCACCCGAAGGTGACGCAGGTCTACTACCCGGGGCTGCCCTCGCACCCGGGGCACGAGACGGCGGCGAAGCAGATGCGGGCCTTCGGCGGGATGGTCTCGTTCCGGGTGACGGGCGGGGAGGAGGCGGCCGTGCGGGTGTGCAACAGCGCGCACCTCTTCACCCTGGGCGAGTCCCTCGGCGGCGTCGAATCGCTGATCGAGCATCCGGCCCGCATGACGCACGCCTCGGCGGCGGGCTCGGCACTGGAGGTGCCGGGGGATCTGATCCGGCTGTCGGTGGGCATCGAGTCGGCGGACGACCTGCTGGCGGATCTGCGGCAGGCACTCGAAGCGGCAGTGGACTGAGGTGAGGACCAGGGGGCCGCAGGAACCGGCGGCCCCCGGGTCTTCGCCGCGTCGCCCCGCTGCCTCGGCTACCAGCCCAGCGGCGGCGTCGTCTGCTGCGGCTCACCCGTCCAGGGCTCGGCCAGCGCCACCCAAACGGCGAACCCGACAGTCGCCACGAAGAACGCCCACAGCAACAACTGCACGGTGCGGCGCCGCTGTGCCATGCGCAGCCCGAGCAGTACGGCACGCCGGGCGAGGTCGGGCGGTACGGGTTCGGGCATCCCGCGCTCCAGCAGGACGCGTACCTCGGTCTCTTTGCGGTCGGGGACTTTCATGCGACACCCTCCGGGTCCCGGCCGGCACCGTCCTGGCCTGCGGTGTCCCGGGTCCGGATGCCTCTGACGACGCGACGGGCGCGTGCCGGGGCAGCGGCCACTGTGCCTGGTCCGGGTCCCGGTCCGGCGCCCGTGCCTGCGCCGGGCCCGCTCGCCTCACGGCTGAGGATCGTCGCCATTCCCCGTGTGCACAGGTCCCGTACCCGCTCGACCGGCAGTCCGAGCGCCGCAGCCGCCTGCTCCTCGGCGACACCCTCGTAGAGGCGCAGCACGAGCATCAGCCGCTCCTGCGGCGGGAGCCGGTCCAGCAGACCGCCGCGCGGGCGGCGGTAGCGCCGGGCGCTGTGCGCGAAGTGACCGACGAGATCGTGACGGGTGTGCTCGTACGGGTCCCCGCCCCGCAGCCGGTCCCAGTCCGCGTACGTACGTGCCAACGCCCCGACGAGCAGCTGCTGCGCGGCCGGAGCCGCACCGAAGGGTTCACCCGTGAGCAGTGTGGCGGCATGCAGCAGCCTGCCTGCCGCGCCCGCGACGAACGCTTCGAACTCCCGGGCCCGGCGGCGTTCCTCTCGTGACCGCCGCTCTCCCACCTTTTTGCGCCTCCCGCCCGCTTATGGCGCCTATGGCCATAGGACGGCAGGCGCACTGATCAAATCAAGAGGCGGGTGGGTCCGGGACGGTCGAGGGCTGGATCCCCTGCATCGCCTGGTTGAAGCGGGTCAGGAGCATGCAGAAGGTCTCCTTCTCCTCCTCGCTCCATTCGTCCGTCAGCAGAGCCATCAGCTCACGCCGTGACGAGCGCACCTGCTCCAGGCGTGTGGAGCCGTGCGGCGACAGCTCGAGCACGACCGCGCGGCCGTCCTCCGGGTGCGTGGTGCGGGTGACCAGACCGGCGTCGACCAGGGGCGCGACCTGCCGGGTGACGGTCGAGGAGTCGATTCCCATGCCGGAGGCGAGTGCCTTGACGCCCATGGGGCCGACCTGGTCGAGCCTGTTGAGCAGCAGGTACGCGGCGCGGTCCATCGAATTGCGCGCCTGGCCGACACCACCGAGCCGGGTCTGCTCCGCCCGGCGGGCGAATACAGCGACCTGGTGCTGCATCGCATCCAGGACGGGACTGCCGGCTTCGCGCTCACTGGTGGCGTGATCTGGGCTGTTCTCTGTCATCATGTCCGGTTGCGTGGGCATGGCCGAGGTACTCGCTTCTCAAGAAGTTCCAAGGACGCGTGAAGGACGGGGTCCGTGCTGACCAGGGTACGCGGCGACGCCGCGACCCGTACCTTCGCTGCGTGAACGCGTGCGGGGCGGTATGCTGCGCGGTTTCCCTCCGTCGGTCCTCCGTGATTTCCACCGTGACCTGCGAGACTGACGGCATGGTCTCCTCTCCTCCCGATGAACCTGCGTTGTCCGTCGACGACGTGAGAGCCGCGCAGAAGGTGCTGTCCGGCGTCGCCCGGACGACATCCCTGGAAGGCAGCCGCCATCTCACCTCCCTGGTCGGCTCCCCTGTTCACTTCAAGTGCGAAAACCTGCAGCGCACGGGCTCGTTCAAGCTGCGTGGCGCGTACGTGCGCATCGCAGGCCTGTCCACCGAGGAGCGCGCCCGCGGCGTCGTCGCGGCGAGCGCCGGCAACCACGCGCAAGGTGTGGCACTGGCGGCGTCCCTGCTGGGGGTGACCTCCACCGTCTTCATGCCGGAGGGTGCTCCGCTGCCGAAGGTCGCGGCGACCCGCGACTACGGCGCCGAAGTGCGCCTGCACGGCCAGGTCGTGGACGAGACGCTGCTGGCGGCGGAGGAGTACGCGCAGGAGACGGGCGCCGTCCTCATCCATCCCTTCGACCACCGGGACGTGGTGGCCGGGCAGGGCACGCTCGGGCTGGAGATCCTCGAGCAGTGCCCGGAGGTGCGCACGATCGTGGTGGGCGTGGGAGGCGGCGGGCTGATCGCGGGCATCGCGGTCGCCGTCAAGGAACTCCGCCCTGACGTACGGCTGGTCGGCGTGCAGGCGGAGGGCGCGGCTGCCTATCCGCCGTCGCTGGCTGCCGGGGAGCCGGTGACCCTGGACGCGGTGTCCACGATGGCCGACGGGATCAAGGTGGGGCGGCCCGGGGACGTCCCGTTCAAAATCATTGGCGACCTTGTCGACGAGGTCCGTACGGTGTCCGAAGACGCCCTTTCCAGCGCGCTGCTGCTCTGCCTGGAGCGGGCCAAGCTCGTCGTGGAACCTGCCGGGGCGAGCCCGGTCGCGGCGCTGCTGTCGCACCCGGAGTCCTTCGAGGGGCCCGTGGTGGCCGTGCTCTCCGGGGGCAACGTCGACCCGCTGGTGATGCAGCGGACGCTGCGGCACGGCATGGCTGCCGCAGGCCGTTATCTGTCTCTGCGGCTGCGGGTGACGGACCGGCCGGGGGCACTGGCGGCACTGCTGGGGGAATTGTCAGTGGCGGACGCTAACGTCCTGGACGTGAGCCACGTACGGACCGATCCGCGGCTCGGGCTCGATGAGGTGGAGGTGGAGCTGCACTTGGAGACCATGGGGCCAGAGCACTGCACCGACGTCGCGGCAACGCTGCGTGCGGCGGGTTACACGGTGGTTCTGACCCGCTGATGCCGCCTGCCTGACGGGGGACGACCGCGTCGCACTCGCGACTATCGCGAGTGCTGTTGACGCGATGTATCGCGTTCGTACATACTGCTGCTCTGCCGCTTCGCAGAACAGTCAACTGTTGCTGTATGCCGGACATATCCGGTGTGCTTTAGCATTCACTGCCACTTCTCCAAATAACACTTCTCCATACTTGGGAGCCCACTTATGCCAGGCGCCATTTACGCCGAGGGTCTGGTCAAGACCTTCGGCGAGGTAAGGGCACTGGACGGCGTCGACCTCGATGTCCCCGAGGGCACTGTGCTGGGTCTGCTCGGGCCGAACGGCGCCGGAAAGACCACTGCCGTGCGGGTGCTCACCACCCTCATACAGCCGGACAGCGGCAAAGCCGTCGTCGCAGGACTCGACGTACTCAAACAGCCCAACGAAGTGCGGCGCTCCATCGGCCTGTCGGGCCAGTTCGCCGCCATCGACGAGTATCTGACCGGCAGGGAGAACCTGCAGATGGTCGGCCAGCTCTACCAACTGACCGCGCGCGACGCGAAGAAGCGGGCGGCGCTGCTGCTCGACCGCTTCCATCTCGGCGACGCCGCCGACCGCACGGCCAAGACGTACTCCGGCGGCATGCGCCGACGGCTCGACCTCGCGGCGGCCCTTATCGTCCGTCCGCCCGTGATGTTCATGGACGAGCCGACCACGGGCCTCGACCCGCGCAACCGCCAGGAACTGTGGGGCGTGATCGAAGAGCTGGTCGCCGACGGCACCACCCTCCTGCTCACCACGCAGTATCTGGAGGAGGCCGACCGCCTCGCCCACGACATCGCCGTCGTCGACCACGGCAGGGTCATCGCCCGCGGCACGTCCGACGAGCTCAAGGCCCAGATGGGCGGTGAGCGGATCGAGGTCGTCGTGCATCAGCACGACGAGCTCGGCACCGCCGAGGCCATCCTCGACAAGCACAGCGTGCAGGGCCCCGACAAGGGTTCCGTCTCCGTCGAACAGCACACCCGAAGGCTGACCGTCCCTGTCACCGGCGGCGCGAAACTGCTCGCCGAGGTCATCCGTGACCTGGACGCACGCGGCATCGAGATCGACGACATCGGCCTGCGCCGCCCCACCCTCGACGACGTCTTCATCACCCTCACCGGCCACGCCGCAGAAGAGAGCGAGAGCGACGAGAACGGCCTGGACGGCGACGACCCGGCGTCCGTACAGAAGCAGGGCAAGTCCAGGAAGCAGAAGGACCAGAAGAAAGGGGCCGTCAAGTGACTGCCACCACCTCGGTGTCGTCGGCTCCCCGCCCGGTCGCCAAAGCCGGCGGCGGCCTCGGGCAGTCCGTGTCCGACTCGCTGATCATCGCCAAGCGCAACCTCATCCGGATGCTGCGCATCCCCGAGGTCGTCGTCTTCGGACTGTTCCAGCCGATCATGTTCGTCGTGCTGTTCAGCTACGTCTTCGGCGGTTCGCTGGCTGTCGGCGGCAGCACGGACGCGGGGGTGTACCGGGAGTTCCTGATGGCGGGGATCTTCGCGCAGACCGTCACCTTCGCGACGGCAGGCGCGAGCGCCGGCATCGCGGAGGACATGCAGAAGGGTCTCGTCGACCGCTTCCGCTCGCTGCCCATGGCCCGCGGCGCCGTACTCACCGGCCGTACCCTCGCCGACCTCGTGCAGACCGCGCTGACCCTCGTCGTCCTGGCGATAGTCGCGCTGCTCGTGGGCTGGCGCACGCATGAGAACGGGCTCAAGGTGCTGGCCGGATTCGGCCTGTTGCTGCTGCTCGGATACGCCTTCACCTGGATCGGCGCGCTCATCGGCCTTTCCGTACGGTCGCCTGAGGCGGCCACTTCGGGCGGACTGGTCTGGCTGTTCCCCGTCACCTTCGTCTCGAACGCCTTCGTGGATACGAGCCGCATGCCCACCTTCCTCCAGCACATCGCCGACTGGAATCCGTTCAGCGCCACGGTGCAGGCCAGCCGTGAGCTGTTCGGCAATCCGGGCGTCGTGGATTCCAGCGCCTGGCCCATGCAGCATCCCGTCCTGGCTTCGCTGATCTGGTCGCTGCTCATCCTGGTCGTTTTCCGGACCCTGGCTGTACGCAAGTACCGCTCGGCGGTCGACTGACACCCAGGGGGCAGTCACATGTCCCCTGGACAGCACACGCAGAGGGACCGCGACCTGTGAACGGTCGCGGTCCCTCTCGTTGTCCAGCTTCAGATGCACTGTCCGGCGGCTGCCCAGCGCCGGAAATCAGCCCTGGTAGGGCTTGGCCTCCAGGACCTTGACCGACGCGAGCTTGCCGTTCGGCAGTTCGTATTCGGCTTCCGCGCCGACCTTCTTGCCGTTCACGCCGCTGCCCAGCGGGGACTGCGGGGAGTACGTCTCGATGTCGGAGCTCGCGTACTCCCGCGAGGCGAGCAGGAAGGTCACGGTGTCGCTCTCGTCACCGTCGAAGGCGATCGTCACGACCATGCCGGGCGCCACCACACCGGTGTCCGCGGGAGCTTCGCCGACCTTCGCGTTCTCCAGCAGCTGCTGAAGCTGCCGCACG
>DATMEI010000888.1:0-8559 GCA_035556995.1 Streptomyces sp. | reverse complement strand
CGTCGCGGCGTGGCCGCACACCCGCCCGTGCCCAGGCACGGACGACGGCCATCACCATCGCGTCCGCGTTCTTCATGTCGATCGCGCCGCGCCCCCAGACCACGCCGTCTCGGATCTCGCCCGAGAAGGGGTGCACGCTCCAGTCGGCAGGCTCCGCGGGCACCACGTCGAGATGGCCGTGCACGAGCAGCGCGTCCGCGCTCGGGTCGCTGCCCGCGATCCTGGCCACCACGTTGGTCCGCCCGGGGGACTTCTCCAGCAGAACGGGCTCGACGCCGACGGCGGCCAGGCGTTCCGCTACGTACTCGGCAGCGGCACGCTCCGAGCCTTCGCCTCCGCCGCGGTTCGTGGTGTCGATGCGGATCAGCTCCGAGGTGAAGGTCACCGCTTCATCCAGGGCCCGCTGGTCGATGTGCTCAGCCATACTGCTCCTCCACCGCTGCCGAGACGACGGTCGTGACCGCCTTGAACGTGCGGATTCCTTCGTACATGTCCGGCGATGTGTAGGCCACGCGACGCTCACCCGTCACTTTCACTCCCGGCACCACACTCGCGGCACCCGCCAGATGCTCGGCGTCGAACTCCAGCTCCACCGTGTGCTCCTGGGGCGCCGAGGGGCTCGTACGCACCGCCAGCCGGGTGGCCGTGCTCGCTGCTGCCTTGATGTCGGCGGCCGTACGCCCCGGGGTGCGGCAGATAGCGGCGTACCGCGAGACGTAGTCCTTCACGGCCACGCCGAACGCGTCGGGCGCATAGCCCTTCGCGTCCTCGAGAGTGCGGTCGTCGCCCGTCACGAGAATCACCGGCACGCCGTACTCCTCGACGACCAGGGCGTTGAGGAGGCCCTCGCTGGCGCGTGCCCCGTCGACCCACACTCCGGTGATGGAATTGGCCAAATAGGTGTGTGCCAGCACGCCTTCGGTGCCCGCGCCCGTGTGATAGCCGACGAAGGCGATGCCGTCCACATCGCCGTGCTGTACGCCCTCGACCATGCTGAGCGACTTGTGCCGCCCGGTGAGCATCTGCGCCCTGTCGTCCAGCTGCTCCAGGAGCAGATTCCGCATCGACCAGTGCGCCTCGTTGATCAGCACCTCGTCGGCGCCGGCTTCGAAGAATCCCTTCACCGCCGCATCGACGTCGGAGGTGAACATCGGGCGGCAGCGCTCCCACTGGGGCGTGCCCGGGAGGACGTCCGCAGGCCACGTGACACCGGTGGCGCCTTCCATGTCGGCGCTGATGAGGATCTTCATGGCGGGAACGTTACGCGGTGCGCAAACCCCATGACACCCCTGTGGATAACTCCCGTGGTCTGAACCACTGGAGTTCACCCTTCCTGCCCGCTGACCTGGTATTTCACGCACGTACGAGCGATGGGCCGCCGCCGCGCGACACGCTAACCGTCAACGGCGAGAAGTCGCCGGCCCCGGTTCACAGACCGGCCACCGGCAGCCCCCGCAGCAATCCTCAGTTCTCGTGGCCCAGTTGCAGATCCCGCTCCGTACGGCCCCCGCCCGCCACCTGCAGGACGGTGGCGACCGGCGGGTAGCCGGAGGCGATGACCGTGTACTCGCCCGAGGAGAGGTCGACGAAGCGGAAGACACCGTCGATGCCGGTGGTGGCGGTGTCCACGACGTTGCCCGCCGCGTCCAGGAGCGTCACCCGTGCGTCCTCGACGGGCCTGCCACCAGCAGCACGCACGGTCCCGCGCAGCACGGCTCCGCCTGCCAGTTCGATGTCCTGCCTCGTCTCGCGCGCTGCCTGCACCGACACCGGAAGCGCCGCCGGACGGTAGGCGGGAGCGCTGGCCGCGAGGGTGTACTCCCCCGCCACCAGCTCGTCGATGTCGTAACTTCCCTCGCGCCCGCTGCGGGTGGCGGCGACGACGTCGCCTCGTACGTCGGTGAGGGTCACCGCGGCGTCCCGCACGGGTTGTCCGTCCGCGGTCAGGACCGTGCCCGCAAGGCGGCCTGCGCCGCCCAGCACGATGTCGAGCTCGACCGGACGCTCCGCCACCGTGACGCTGACGGCCTGGGGTTGGTGACCGCCCGCGGCGGCGATGAGGACGTAGGAGCCGTCGCCGGGTGTGCTCAGCGCGTACCGCCCGTCCTCGCCCGTCGCGCCCCTGCCGACCTGCTTGCCGCCGGTGTCGATGAGGGTGAGCGCCGCACGCCGCACGCCGCTGCCGTCGTGATGCCGCACGCTCCCCCGGACGGAGACACCCCCGTTGTGGTGCGGCGCGCCGGGCGGGGTGTCCGCGCCCGCCGGGGTGTCCGCGCCCGCCGGGGAAACCGGAGCGGCAGGCGGACGAGCAGCGGAAGTACCGGCGCTGTCATGGGAGTTGGCTCCGGGGTTGCGCGCCTCGGGTACGGGTGCGTTCTCGGGCACGGGTGCGTTCTCGGACACCAGCGGTTTCTCCTTGAGGAAGAAGGTGAAGAGCAGCCCGAGTACGAGCACGGGGACCAGATAGAGGAAGATCCGCGGCATGGCGTCGGCGTAGGCCTGCACGTAGGCGTCGCGCAGCGGACCGGGCATCGCGTGCACCGTCTGCGGGGTGATCGACTCGGGATCCGGGAGCGGCCGTGACCCGTCGCGCGGCAGCTCCCGGGCGAGGGCGTCGGTGAGCCGCTGGATGAACAGGGTGCCGAAGACGGCGGCTCCGACACTGCCGCCGATCTGCCGGAAGTAGTTGTTGGCGCTGGTGGCGGTGCCCAGGTCCCGTACGGGTACGGAGTTCTGGACGGCCAGCACCAGCACCGGCAGCACGAACCCGATGCCCAGCCCCAGTACGCCCATCCAGACGCTGTACGTGAAGCGCGTCGTGTCCGTCTCCAGCCGGGACAGCAGCCACATGCCCAGCGTCGAAAGGGCGCAGCCCAGCACGGGGTAGACCTTGTAGCGCCCGGTGCGCGAGATGAGCTGGCCCGAGACGGTGGAGGCGAGGACGACCCCGCCCATCATGGGCAGCATCAGCAGACCCGACTCGGTGGCCGTCACACCGTCCACCATCTGCAGGTAACCCGGCAGATAGCTCGCTGCCCCGAACAGCGCGACACCGACGGCCACTCCGACGAGTCCCGTCACGTTGAAGACCGAGTCCCTGAAGAGCCGCAGCGGCAGGACGGGCTCGGGCACCAGACGTTCGACCACGAGGAAGAGCACCGCGCTGAGCACCGCGCCGCCCCCCAGGGCGAGGATCACGCGGTCGTCCCAGGCGTACTCGGTCCCGCCCCAACTCGTCAGCAGCACGAGGCAGGTGGAGAAGGCAGCGAGCAGGAGCGTGCCGACGACGTCCAGCTTCGGGCGTACGTCAGGGCGCGGCAGCTTCAGCACGAAAGCGGTGACCAGGAGGGTCAGCAGGCCGAAGGGGATGTTGATGTAGAAGCACCAGCGCCAGGAGAGTTCGTCGGTGAACCAGCCGCCGAGCAGCGGTCCCGCGACTGAGGCGAGACCGAAGGCGGCGCCGATCAGGCCCATGTAGCGGCCCCGAGCGCGTGGCGGCACGACATCAGCGATGATCGCCTGCACGCCGATCATGAGTCCGCCCGCTCCGACGCCCTGCAGGGCGCGGTACGCGATCAGCTCCGTCATCGTCCGCGACCAGCCCGCCAGGGCGGATCCGGCGACGAAGACGACGATGGCGAACAGGAAGACGCCCTTGCGGCCGAAGAGGTCGCCGAGCTTGCCGTACACGGGAAGGCCGATGGTGGCGGCCAGGAGGTACGAGGTGACCGCCCATGACATGCGGTCCAGGCCGTGCAGTTCGCCGACGATCTTCGGCAACGCCGTGGCGACGATGGTCTGTTCGAGCGCGGCCAGCAGCAGGGCGAGCATCAGAGCGATGAAGATCAGCCGAATACGGCGCGGGCTGAGTCCGGCCGGCTTGTCTGCGCCCTGCCCTTCCGGCTGCCGGGCCGGCTGAGGGACCGCCTGCGGACTGCCGCGCCCTCCGGTTCCGCTCCCGGCGGAGCCTCCGCCCTCTGGCTGAGGGCTGCTGCCGGGTTCGTCCTGGCAGGCTTCCCGGCGCCCGGACTCCCGCCCGTATTCGGGGAGCTCCAGGCTCACTTCGACGAAGGCGGGGCTCTGCTCATCTCTGTGATCCAGAGTCGTCCCGCCCATTGCACTCCCCTGGTCGCGCTCACCGGTCCTAAGGGAGCATTTCTCGCATTACGCGACAAGGGTGAGCAAGTAAGACACAGCGCGCCCGTGAGTGCTGCGCGGGCCCCAAGTCCGTTGCCCGGGGCGTCTGTCGGGGCGCTCAGCTGGGGGTTTGACGGCGGGGCGCGGACGGCGGTCCGTGCACCGCCCCGCCGCGAAAACCACCCGAATCAGTGAGTGGTGCGGCGCACCACGCTGCCTACTTCTCCACTTCGGCGGCGAGCTTGCCGAGCACCTCGTCGTAGATGCGGGCGAGACCCTTCGGCGCGAAGGTCCGCTCGAAGAAGCCGCCGACACCGCCCGCCCCGTCCCACGCGGACTTCACGGTGACGCGCGCGGCGGAATCGCCCGCGCCCGGAGTGACCTTCCAGGTCGTGACCATCGAGGAGTTGCGGTCGGTCTCGACGAGTTCACCGTCGGCCGGCTCGGTCACGTCGAGCAGACAGTCACGCACCCGCTTGCTCGTCGCCTGAAGCTTCCAGTGCACGACGGTGCCCGAGCCGCCACCGCCTTCGCGCACCTCGTACTCGCTGAACTGGCCGGGCAGCAGCTTCGGCCGGGTCCCGCTGTAGTCGGCCAGCGCGTCGAAGACCGCATCGGGCTTCGCCGCGATCTCGCGATGGGTGGTCGAGACGACCTGCGCCATTTGCTCCTCCTGCTCATCGGCACGTGAGTTGCGCCGGGACGGCGCCCGAGTACGTCGCCTGCCGGCCGCGACGGACCCGGCCGTAAGCCAATCACCCCGGCACTCCGGGCCCAAATCGGCTTGACACAGGACGTGGGAACAGATGTTCTATTCTCGGCACGTACGGCAGGACGGCACGAGGAGGGTCCATGCGCTGGGAGAACCTGAGCGGCGACGGGTCGGCGGAATCTCCCGCCCTCTTCGGCACCGACGTAGTCACGCGCACGTTCGACACCCCTGAATTCCGCGGCATCACCTTCCACGAGGTACGGGCCCGCTCGATCGTGAACCGGGTGCCGGGAGCATCCCGGATGCCGTTCGAATGGACCGTGAACCCGTACCGCGGGTGCTCCCACGCCTGCGTGTACTGCTTCGCACGCGGCACCCACCGCTACCTCGACCTGGACACGGGCGAAGGCTTCGACTCCCAGATCGTGGTCAAGGTCAACGCCCCCGACCTCATCCGCAGGGAACTGGGCGCGAGCCGCTGGAACGGCGAGCACATCGCCATGGGCACCAACGTCGACTGCTACCAGCGCGCGGAAGGCCGCTACCGCCTGATGCCCGGCATCCTGACGGCGCTCCGCGACTACGCCAACCCCTTCTCCATCCTCACCAAGGGCACGCTCATCCTCCGCGACCTGGATCTGCTGCGATCGGCGGCGGCCGTCACTGATGTCGGGATATCGGTCTCCGTCGGCTTCACCGACGAGGAACTGTGGCGCACCGTCGAACCCGGAACCCCCGCGCCCGAGCGCCGCCTCGACGTGGTGCGCACGCTCAGCGGCCACGGCATACCGTGCGGGGTACTGATGGCGCCGGTCATCCCCTTCCTCGGGGACTCGCCCACCCAACTCCGCGACACCGTACGGGCGATAGCCGCCGCCGGAGCCACGTCCGTCACGCCGCTGGCCCTGCATCTGCGGCCAGGCGCGCGGGAGTGGTACATGAGCTGGCTCGCTGAGCACCACCCGCAGCTTGTGCGTCACTACGAGGCGCTCTACGCGGACAGCGCCTACGCCCCCAAGTGGTACCAGCGCCGCATCACCAGGCAGGTGCACGAACTGGCCGCCGAGTACGGCATCGGGCCCAATTCCCCGGGCACACACCGCCGCATCGAGGTGCACCCCGACAGGGCACAGGAGCCCGACTCACCGGACTGCACCCAGTTGACGCTCTTGTGAGAGACGGAATCGCCGCCGCTGTGCGTACCGCGACACAGAAACTTCACAAAGCGGTGGCGCCGACGATCTTTATGAACGAGCATCCGCCGCATGTCCGAACTCACGCATATTCAGACCCCTGCCGGCCTCGCCCCCGGCTACGGCTACAGCCACGTCGTCTGGGGAGAAGGCCGTTTCGTGGCCATCTCGGGCCAGATGGCCCTCAACGAGCACGGTGAGGTCGTCGGCGTCAACGACCCCGCTGCGCAGGCACGCCAGGTCTTCGCGAACGTACGCCGCTGCCTCAACGAGGCCGGCGCCACCTTCGACAACGTCGTGAAGTTCACCTTCTTCGTCACCGACATGCGCATCATGCCCGCGGTCCGTGAGGCACGCGACGCCTGCATCAACCCCGAGCGGCCACCGGCCAGCACCGCCGTGCAGGTCTACTCGCTCGTACATCCCGAAATGTTCCTGGAGGTCGAGGCGTTCGCGATCATCCCGCCGTGGCGGATGTGACGGACGCTACGGACGTGACGAGCGTGATGGACGTGACGGAGGCGGCGGACGCGACTGCCGTCGCGAGCTCAGTCGTCCTCGTACAGCGTGCTGTCCTCGTTCTTCCGGCGGATCGTGCGCAGACTGCTGCCCGGATGCCAGACCTCGAAGACGATGTACGGGTCCTCCACGTGGACCCGTACGACTTCCGTCAGCCCGGCCCGGAAGAGATGGAAGCGCTCGGGGACCGCTCCCTCGGGTGACCCGGCCGCGTACCGTCCGAGCTCGTCGGAGTCCGCGACCTCGACGGCCCGGCCCGAGACGCGTACGTCACCCCCCTCCATGTCGGTGCCCGAGCCGGGGTTGGCGTGCAGGGAGAAGCGCGGATCGCGGCGCAGGTCGAGCGCCTTGCGGGAGCCGTACATCATTCCCAGCCACAGTTCGTCGTCGCGGAAGTCGCCTTCCAGGCCGGTCAGGCGGGGTGAGCCGTCGGCCCGGAGGGTGGCGAGGACGTGGTGCTGAAAGCGTCTGAACCGGGCCTGGACGGCGGCGGCGAAATCGGGTTCTGCGGAACGAAAGTCCGCCCAGCTGTGGGTCATGTGCTCATGCTGACGCGGATACCCGACATCCTCTGTCTGATTTCAACCCCCGCCCCCGTAATTCCCATGAGTGATCGTCGCGGAGCTGCCACCATCCACCCATGCGTGTACGCCGGATGACCGCGGCCGACATCGAGGCTGTCTCGGAACTGCGTGTGCGCGCCTGGCAGTTCGCGTACGCGGACCTGATGCCGCGCTCATATCTGGCGTCCATGTCGGTGGCCGAGGACGCGGCCAGGCGGCGCGAGATGTTCGCCGCAGGCCCTGGCACCGTCACCAATCTCCTCACCGAGGCCGACGGCGGCCGGATCACCGGCTGGGCCGCCCTCGGCCCGTACCGCCCCGAGGGCCCCCACGGGCACGGCCGACCACACGAGGACGCCGAGCTGTACGCGCTCTACGTGCGGCCCGAGCTGATCGGCACAGGTGTCGGGCGGGCCTTGATGAGCACCTGCCTGGAGCGGGCCGCAGCGCAGGACTTCCCACGCCTCCTCCTGTGGGTGATCCGCGCGAACGCGCGCGCCCGCCGCTTCTACGAGCACGCCGGCTTCGCCCTCGACGGCGCTCAGGACACCCACGACGTGGAGGGCACCCGCGTGCCCCTGGTCCGTTACGCGCGGCCGTTGCTCAAGGACGCGGTCTGACCGACCGTGTGCGGGTCCTGCGCGGCACCGCCGGTATCCGGGCCAGCGCCGCCTTCGCCGACGGGGACAGCCGGTGGTGTTCGGCCGCCGCTCCCAGTACGGCGACGGCGCGCCGGTCGCCGAGAGCGCCCAGCCCCTGCACACACGCCTCGGCGATCGGCCAGTAGTGCACCGGGCCCATCAGCAGACGTTGCAGTACGGAGATCAGCGTGGGCACGGACTCCGGCGCCCGTAACGCCGTGAGCAGCCGTACGGCGTGCAGGGCGTAGCCGGTGCGCAGTTCGTTCGTCGCAAGGGCTGCCGCCGCGCGTGCGGTGCGGGGGTCGCGCAGGCGCGCCAGGGCGTGGGCGGCGGTGGCGCAGCGCACGGGGTCGCGGTAGTTCAGCATGAAGATCAGCGTCTCGAAGGCCCTCCGGTCTCCGGCGGTACCGAGTGCGAACGCCGCCACTTCCCGCGCCCACAACGGGCGTTGGCTCTCCGCGAGTACCGACGCGAGTTCGTCGCGCGCCCCCGGTGAGCCCTCCCTGGCGAGTGCCACCAGCCGCTCGTACTCGGACGGGTCGGCCTCGGCCCGTATGCGATCGGTCAACGATCGGAATGCGTCGCCCACTCCGCGCTCCCTCCCCCACGTGGTCCGTCCCACAGCCCTGGAAGTGCCATACCCCTGGCGCGTTGGTTACCCACGAGTTAAGCTGCTCGTCAGAGCGGCACCCCCGCTCAGGCGGCCTGGTGACGCAGCCGCCGTGAGTGCTTGTCGGTTCGGCGGGGGTCCGGGTCCGCGGTGTACGCCGCGGCACTGCCCGGGCAGCACCGCT
>DATMEI010000887.1:0-3335 GCA_035556995.1 Streptomyces sp. | reverse complement strand
AGAACGGTGGCGCCTGCGTGGAGGCGAAGAGGCTTCCCGACGGACACGTCGCACTGCGCCAGTCCACCGACCCGGAAGGACCCGCCCTCCTCTACACCCCGGACGAGATCAACGCCTTCATCCAGGGAGCCAAATCGGGGGACGCCGACTTCCTGACCAGCTGAAACACCTCATCGAGGCGCGCGCTGTCCTGTACGGCACCGTACGGGCCGGCGCGTCTCCCCCGTCGTGCCCCCATCGCGCTTGCCTTCGAGCGCACTCCAATTCGTACCGTTCCGGGCATGACCACACCTCAGCACAGCATCGGCTCGGGCTTCGGAGCCCGCAGCACCGCCGCGGAAGTCCTGCGGGGCATCGACCTGACCGGGAAGCTCGCGATCGTCACCGGCGGTTACTCGGGTCTCGGCCTGGAGACGACGCGTGCGCTCGCCTCGGCAGGCGCCCACGTCGTGGTGCCGGCGCGGCGGCGCGAGGCCGCGCTGGAAGCGGTCGGCGGAATCTCCGGAGTCGAGATCGACACGCTCGACCTCACCGACCTCGGCTCCGTGCGTTCCTTCGCCGAACGGTTCGTGGAGACCGGCCGCAGCATCGACATCATGATCAACAACGCCGGGGTCATGGCCTGCCCCGAGACCCGCGTGGGGCCCGGCTGGGAAGCCCAGTTCGCGACCAACCACCTCGGCCACTACGCCCTCGTCAACCGGCTGTGGCCCGCGATCACGCCCGGCGGTGCCCGCATCGTCTCCGTCTCGTCCGCGGGCCACCGCCACTCGGGCATCCGCTGGGACGACGTGCACTTCGAGCACGGCTACGACAAGTGGAAGGCGTACGGGCAGGCGAAGACGGCGAACGTGCTGTTCGCC
Organism: Streptomyces sp.; assembly: GCA_035556995.1. Taxonomy (GTDB): domain Bacteria; phylum Actinomycetota; class Actinomycetes; order Streptomycetales; family Streptomycetaceae; genus Streptomyces. Next base: position 2,472 of record DATMEI010000887.1, on the reverse strand, counting down.
GTGCAACTCGACGCGCTGGCCCGCGACTCGGGCGTACGGGCGTTCTCCCTGCACCCCGGCGGCATCCTCACACCCCTGCAACGCCACCTGCCCACCGAGGAGATGGTCGCTCTCGGCTGGATCGACGAGGAGGGCACACCGCTGAACCCCTCGTTCAAGTCCCCCGAGGAGGGCGCCGCCACCCAGGTCTGGGCAGCGACATCCCCGCAGCTGGAGGGCATGGGCGGCGTGTACTGCGAGGACTGCGACATCGCTGGACGGGCCCCGCAGGACCCCTCCGCGGGCACCGGCGGTGTGCGGGAGTACGCGACCGACCCCGCGGAGGCGGCTCGTCTTTGGACGCTCTCCGCCGAACTCACCGGCGTCGACGCCTTCACCGTCGCCGCTGGGCGCTGAGGGGCCACGACGCGGTCCCGGTGCTCCTTGGACGGGGCGCCGGGACACCGCGGCCGCCGAGCCGTTCGCCGTGCACCCGCACCCGCACCCGCACCCGCACCCGCACCCGCCCGGCTCTCGGCTTCTCGGCTGCTCCGCCCTCAGCCCGTCTGTCTGGCCGTCTGTCCGGCCACCTGGAGGGTGCACAAGGGGTCCGCGCGGAACGGGGCCAGCTGCTCCTCGCTCGCGCCGGCGTCGGTGATCAGGGTCCAGGGGCGCTCGAAGGCCGACCACCAGTGGGAGTCCGCTCGGCCCAACTTCCCTGCGTCCGCGAGGACATGAACGTCCCGCGAACGGTCGATCATCAGCTGCTTGAGCGTGCTCTGCTCCGGCGACGCCTCGCAGATGCCACGTCCGGCGACCACACCGTCCGCACCGAGGAAGACTGCGTCCGCGGTGAGTCTGGAGACCGCGGCCTCGGCCAGCGGACCGACCATGCCGAGGCTCAACTGCCGTACGCTGCCGCCCAGTACGATCAGCTCGATCCCGGGGACACCGGCGAGAATGTTGATCGATGTCAGCCCCGGCGTGGCGACCGTCAGTCCGCCGCGAGCCGCCAGCCGTCCGGCCAGAGCCCCCACCGTCGTACCGGCGTCGAGCAACACCATGTGACAGCCCGCCACATGGGCCTCGGCCGCCCTCGCGATGGCGGCCTTCTGCGGCACGGCGAGCCCCGCACGCTCGTGAAGGGTCTGCTCCTCACCCGTGGCGTGCGACAGGGCACCGCCGTAGGTGCGGACGATCTGGCCCGACTCCGACAGGGTCGTCAGATCGCGGCGGATGGTCGACTCGGAAACGCCGTAGCGCTCCGCGAGTTCGGCCACAGCGATGGGACGCACCTGGAGCAGGTCGCGGATCTCGCCACGTCTCGCAGATCCGTTCATCCGGCACCGCCCAGGGTCTGTCCGGCGACGGGCGTGCCCGCTTCGTCGGGTGCCAACTCCACTGCCTGGCGCAGCGCTTCGAGCATGCTGGCCTCGTCCGCCGTACCGGTGCCCGCGATGTCGAAGGCGGTGCCGTGGTCGACGCTCGTACGGATCACCGGGAGCCCGACGGTGACGTTCACGCCTGCGTCGAGCCCGAGGACCTTGACGGGGCCGTGGCCCTGATCGTGGTACATGGCGACGACCAGGTCGAAGTCGCCGCGTACCGCACGGAAGAAGACGGTGTCGGCGGGCAGCGGCCCCTGTGCGTCGATGCCGCCCGCCCGTACCGCTTCGATGGCCGGTGCCACCTTGGCCTCTTCCTCACCGTGGCCGAACAGCCCGTTCTCACCGGCGTGCGGATTGATGCCGCACACGGCGATGCGCGGCTGTGCGACGCCCGAGGCCACCAGGGTGGCGTGGCCGCGCCGCAACGTCCGCTCCACCAGACCGGGTTCGATCTTCGCCACCGCATCGACGAGACCGATGTGTGTGGTGACGTGGATGACGCGCAGGGAGGGCGCGGAGAGCAGCATCGAGACCTCGTCGGTCCCGGTCAGCTCCGCGAGCAGTTCGGTGTGGCCCGGATACTTGTGCCCGGCGGCGTGCAGCGCCTCCTTGTTCAGCGGCGCGGTGCAGATCGCCTGCACACGGTGCTCGGAGGCAAGGCGCGTGGCGGTCTCCACGTACTGGTACGCGGCCTCGCCCGCCACCGCGGAGAGCTTGCCGAAGGGCAGGTCGTCCGGAATGTTCCCCAGGTCGATGCAGTCGGCGACGCCCGGCTCCCAGGCCGCCTCCTCCGGCGATCCGACCGGGTTGATCTCCAGCTTCACGCCGGTGAGTTCGACCGCACGGCGCAACCGGGCCGCATCGCCCACCACCAGTGGCCGGAACGTGGGCGCGGCGACGGCCAGGGCCTTGACGACGACCTCGGGACCGACGCCCGCGGCGTCTCCCATGGTGAGGGCGATGACGGGTCGGGACATGGTGACAGCCTTCCGCAAGAAATGAGTTGAAGCGAAACCGGGGTCGGAGTCAGGGCGAACGCCCGTACGCCACGGGCGCGTTCGGTGAAGCGTCGGGTGAAGTCGACGGCAACGGCGGCTTGGGCCGG
>DATMEI010000886.1:0-22861 GCA_035556995.1 Streptomyces sp. | reverse complement strand
CGTAGAACTCCTGCGAATAGAGCTTCGCGCTCGTGGAGATGGCCGGATCCGGGAGGTCGGAGATGATGACGTCGTACGGCGCGCCGACCGACGTGTCCGAAGCGCCTGGCGCCTCCGATGCCCCTGAAACGTCCGCCGCGTCCGCCGCGTCCCGTGCCGCCGCCGCGTGTGCGCGTTCACGGAGCCGGGCGAAGGCGTCACCGGACCTCAGCCGTACGCGCGGATCGTCGTAGGCACCCTCGTTGAGGCTTCGCAGACCGGGGTCCGTACGGGCCAACTCCACCACCGCCGGGTCGGCTTCGACGACGGTCACCTTCCGCACGTCCCCGTGGCGGAGTACCTCGCGCAAGGCCAGCCCGTCGCCACCGCCGAGGATCAGCACCCGCTCACGGGGGCCGTCCGCCATGGCCGGGTGGACCAGCGACGCGTGGTAGCGGTACCCGTCGGCGGAGCACACGCGCAGCCGTCCGTCGAGGAACAACTGCAGCGGGCGGGCGCCCCGTTCGTACGCCGTCGGGTCCGCGTCGCCCGTCAGTACGGCCTCCTGCGCGCCCGTACGTACGGCGACCCGTACGTCCTCCCCGTACACCGCCTCGCGCGCTGCCCGCTCGAAGGTGCCGACGAAAGCCGTACCCGCGATGAGCAGGACCACCACCGCGCCGTTCACGGCGAGAAGCCCCCATCTCATCCGGGCACCCACGTCGCGGTGGAAGAGCCACAGCACGACGACGCCGCCCGCGAGGGCGTTGACCACACCGGTCAGCAGCGCACCCGTCAACTGGCCGAAGAAGGGCAGCAGAAGGAAGGGAAAGGTCAGCCCGCCCACGAGCGCGCCCACATAGTCGGCGGCGAAGAGGTCGGCGACCGCGCCGCCCGCGTCCTGCTGCCGGATGCGCTGGATGAGCGTCATCAGCAGCGGCATCTCCGCACCGATCAGCACCCCGATGGCGAGCGAGAAGCCGACGAGCGCGATCCGGGCACCGCCGAACCAGGCGAAGCTGGCGTACAACGCCATCGCCGAGCCGCCCCCGACGACGGCCAACAGCGCTTCCACCGAGGCGAATCCGGTCGCCGCGCGGCAGCGCAGCCGCTTGGCCAGCAGCGAGCCGATGCCCATGGCGAACACCATCACCGACAGCACGACGGACGCCTGGGTGACCGAGTCGCCCGCCAAGTAGGAGGCCAGCGCGACGAGTTCCAGTTCGTAGACGAGCCCGCAGGCGGCACAGACGAATACGGAGGCGAGGACGAGCCCTCGCCCCAGCCCGGCGGGCACGGGCAGCCTCGCGTGGTCCGAGGAGTCGAGGGGGCGGTCGGTCATGTTGTGAACGGTACGTGACGGAAAATGCACTCTCCGACACCCACACGTGTGCTCGCGCGGCAAACCACGCGCAATGAAGCACGCGGAAGCACGGCGGGTGCCGGGCCGTGACCGTGACCGCCGGACGCGGTCAACTCTCAAGCAATCGGGATGCGTTGATCCCCGCGGGGGGCCGCGGGGATCACCGTGCGCGCGGCGGTGCTCCGCGCGACCGCGGGCACTGCGCGCGCAGAGGGGAAGTCCGACGCGAGGTCGGCCCCGGCCTGCCCCGCTGCGGCTGCCGCGTTCTCCCCGACCGCCAAGGCGCCCCCGGGCGGCCGTGATCCGACGCGCGTACGGGTGGAGACCAGGCTGCCCTCCTGCGGGTAGGAGTGCCACGTACGCCAGTGGACCTGCCCCGCGTGCCGCTGCACCAGCAGCGCGGTGAAGGCGTGCCGGGCTCCCGGGAACGTACCGGCAAGCCCGTTGGGATGGTCGGAGACCAGCGCGAGCAACTCCTGCGCGCGGCCCGCGAAGGAGCCTGGTGACAACCTCTCGACGCGGGCTGCGAATTCGTACTCCCACTCGCCGATGCGTTTCGAGACGCCCAGCGGCAGCGGTGTGCTGCTGCCGGGCATGCAGGCGACGGTCTCGGAGCACGTGCTGCCGTCCTCTTCGAGCAGCACCTGATGAGAGGCGCCCAGCAGCCGCAACTGCACTGCGGCGCCGTCGAGTTGCAGTTCGCGAGTGGCGAGCGCGGGAAGCGGCTCGCGGCCGAGGGCCCAGGCGAGGTCACCCGCGCGGGTGTCGGTGTATGGGGCGGTGAGAGAGGTGAGCATGGGTCGGCTCCGCAAGCACACAGTGGAGGGGTGGGCCGGCACGCCCTTCCGGAATCGATCAGGGTCCGCGTCGCCGGCTCGTGCCCACGCCAGATTCGGTGATAGAGAATCACCAAATCATGAAATGTGTGCTGCCACAGCTCTTTTGCCCATCTTCTCCGGGTTTCCATCCCCCCGGGGGCACGGCAGTTCAGATGTTCAACTGCCGTGCGCTGGACGGGGGGACGGAACCCCTGTAAGTCCCCGTGCGCTTCTGCGCGTCACGTGGGGCGGTGCTTCACCGTCAGGCGATGCTCCGCGGTCGGACGGTGCTCCGCGGTCGGACGGTGCTCCGCGGTCAGGCGCCGCCGCCACCACCACCGCCGCAGCCACCGCCGCCACCGCCTCCGCCGCACGAGGAGGAGGAGCCGCAGGACGAGCCTCCGTCGTGCCCGCCGCCGGTGTCTCCGCCCCACCAGCCGGCCGCCCCGGCCGTACCGCCGCCACCTCCGGCGTAACCCCCGCGCCGCGACTTGCCACTGGAGCCCTTCTTCGCCGCTGCGGCGATCAGCGCTATGACTCCGCCGATGACGACGACGGCAAGCACTATGACCACGAACTTACCCATGACATCCCCCATCTTCCGCAGTGCGTCACGCACTGTCCTGTTCGCTGTTCGCTCAGCGCCCCGCGGACGCCCTCGCGTTGACGCCCTTTCGGCGTGAACGGCTTCTGCCCCGGGGTTCGCGGCGTCAAAGCAGAGTTGAGGAAGACGAGAGGTTCGCGCACGCCGCGGACGTACCCGCATCCGGGGAACACCCCCTACGCCCCGAATGCCCGGTACGGATGCGAATGTCAGGTGCTGCGCATAGCGTCAGCTCCGGATCTTCCGACATCGGAGCGTGCACGTCGTGGCCGCTCCCTGCCCTTGAAACGGAGCATTCAACATGCGCTTCTCCACCACCGCCGTCGCTGCCGCCCTCGGCGCCACGGCCCTTCTGGCCTCGATGGCCGGAACCGCCGGCGCCACGACCGTCACCGACTCCATGGTCGGTGGTGGCGGCAAGCACCGCGTGCACCTCGACGGCCAGCAAGAGGTGCCCGGCCCCGGAGACCCGGACGGCCGCGGCCGGTTCCAGTACGAGATCAAGCACGACAAGCTCTGCTACAAGCTCAGCGTCCGCAACATCGAGGCTCCCACCGCCGCCCACATCCACTTCGGGCCCGAAGGCGAGGCCGGGCCCATCGCGGTCGCGCTGAAGACACCGCCCGCCGACGGTTCGTCCCAGGGCTGCATCCGCGCCCAGGCCAACCAGACCCCCGAGAACGCCGCCGAGGTCCTCACCCGCTGGGAGCTGGACGGCATCAAGAAGAGCTCCTTCTTCTTCTACGTCAACGTGCACAACGAGGAGTTCCCCGCCGGAGCGATCCGCGGTCAGCTCTGACCACACCCCGAGCGTGAGCTCGCGGGGTGCGCGCCGGCACGTACCGCATGACGCGGTGCCGGCGCGCACCCGCCGTCGCCGCTCTCGGCGCTCCTTCCCCGGGCGCAGCGCCGGGGGAGTTGAGCAATACGGGAGCTTCCCGCAGGATGGCGGCCATGACAGCTGATCAGCGAGCTCCCGGACGTCCGCTGCTCAACAGGCGTCTCGCGGAGTTCGGCACCACGATCTTCGCCGAGATGTCGGCACTCGCCGTCCGTACCGGCGCCATCAACCTCGGGCAGGGCTTCCCGGACACCGACGGCCCCGAAGAGGTGCGCGAAGCAGCGGTGCGCGCCCTGCGGGACGGGCGCGGCAACCAGTACCCGCCCGGGCCCGGCATCCCGGAACTGCGCACGGCCATCGCCGCACACCAGGAGCGCTGGTACGGGCAGTTGGGCCTGACGCCCGACCCCGAGACCGAAGTGCTGGTCACCGCAGGCGCAACCGAAGCCATCGCCGCGACGCTCCTCGCGCTCGTGGAACCGGGCGACGAAGTGATCGCCCTGGAGCCCTACTACGACTCCTACGCTGCGTCCATCGCCATGGCCGGCGGCACACGCGTCCCCGTCACGCTGCGCCCCGACCCTGGGGGTACCTCCCAGGCGCGCAGCGCCGAGGGGGACAGTACGTTCCGGCTGGATCTGGACGAGCTGCGGGACGCCGTCACCGACCGCACCCGGCTCATCCTGCTCAACACCCCGCACAACCCGACCGGCACCGTACTGAGCCGGGACGAACTCGCCGCCGTCGCCCAACTCTGCGTCGAACGCGACCTGCTGGCCGTCACGGACGAGGTCTACGAACACCTGGTCTTCGACGGTGAGCACATCCCGCTCGCCTCCTTCCCCGGCATGCGGGAACGCACGGTCACCATCAGCTCGGCCGGCAAGACCTTCTCCTTCACGGGCTGGAAGGTCGGCTGGGTGACGGCGACGCCGGAGCTCGTACGGGCGGTGCGCTCGGCGAAGCAGTACCTCACGTACGTATCGGCAGGGCCGTTCCAGTACGCCGTCGCCGAGGCGCTGCAACTCCCCGACAGCTACTACACGCAGCTGCGGGAGGACCTGCGCGCCCAGCGGGACCTGCTGGCCCGCGGCCTGTCGGAGGCGGGCTTCGAGGTCTTCCACGCGCCCGGCACGTACTTCATCACGACCGACATCCGGCCGCTGGGCGAGACGTCCGGCATCGACTTCTGCCTGGCCCTGCCGGAGCGCTGCGGGGTGGTGGCCGTGCCGACGCAGGTCTTCTACGACCACGAGGCGGCGGGCGCCCCCTTCGTACGCTTCGCCTTCTGCAAGCGGCAGGAGGTGCTGGCGGACGCCGTCAGCCGGCTGAAGGGTGCGCCGGGCGCGGCATGACCGAGCCCGGGACCGGGGCCGGGTCCGGGTCCGAGCCCGGGTCCGGGGCCGGCGCCCGGGACCGTCTCCGCGCAGCGGTCCGCCGCGACGTCAACAGCGATCAGCCGGCTCGATCAGTCGTCGGCGCCCCGCGGAAGGACCGAGACCACTTCGGGGACGGGCCGCAGATGCTCGTCGAGCACCGCGATGGCCCGCTCCGCGTCGAAGGCGTCGAGCGCGGCCACCAACGCGCGGTGCTCGGCGTCGACCGTCCCCACGCGTTCCGGACGGGCCCGCATCGCGCGCAGGCCGACACGCTGCTGACGGGAGTGCAGCCCCTCGTAGAGGTCGGTGACCACCGAGTTGCCGGCGGTGCTCACCATGATCTGGTGGAACTGCCGGTTGAGACTGGCGACTTCGAACCAGTCGTGTGCCGCGCCCGCGCGTTCCATCGGTTCCAGGAGAGCCGGCATGCCCTCGGGTGCGCCGTGGTGCGCTTCGCACAGTGACCGCGCGGCGTGCCCCTCGATGAGCCGCCGCGCCTGGTAGACCTCCTCCAGCTCACGTGCCGTGACGCTGCGCACCTGGGCGCCCTTGCGCGGCATGAGGAGGATGAAGTGCTCGGCGGCGAGCCGGTGGAAGGCCTCGCGCACCGGCGTACGGGACACTCCGACGGTTCGGGAGACCCACTGCTCGTCGAGGAACTGGCCGCCTTCCAGGGAGCCGCGGATTATCTCGTCGCGAAGCCAGTCGTAGACGCGTTCCCTTGCCGGTCCGGCGGCCTTCGGGCTGCGCGTCGCCCCGTCCCGTGTGGTCACTGGCCCTTCTTCCTGTCGGCTCCTTGGGCGTCCGGTCCCAAGGGCGTGCGCTGTGTTGGAGGCAGCATATCTCTGGACGTCATATAAATGCACCGTGTATACACGGTGCATGCGCGGCTTGCGCGGTCGTCGTTCCCGAGGAGTTCGCCTGTGTCCGTCCCCAGCACCGAGGCCGACCGGCGCTTCGCCGTCTGGCTCTCCGACCCCAGCACCGCCGCCGTCGAAATCGCCCGCAGCATGGGCTACGGCGCGGTCGTACTCGACATCGAACACGGCTCGTTCGACCTCGCCGATCTGGAGCGCTTCATACCGTTCATCAAGGCGTCCGGCATGGAGGTCCTGGCCAAGGTGCTCGGCCCCGAGCGCGGCCCCGTCCAGCAGGCGCTGGACTTCGGCGCGGACGTCGTGGTGATCCCGCATGTCGAGAACGCGGCGCACGCCCGGACCGTCACCGGCTTCGCGAAGTTCCCGCCGCTGGGCGACCGCAGCTTCGCCGGCGGCCGTACGGCCTCCTACGGCGGGATGAGCGACACCTGGGTCCTCGAGCAGGACGCCGGGACCCGCTGCTATCCCATGATCGAGGACGCCGGAGCGGTCGAGGAGATCGAGGCGATCCTGGCTCTGCCTACCGTGGACGGCGTGTTCATCGGACCCAGCGACCTCTCACTGCGTCGCGGACGCGGCGCTTACGCCCGTACGGAAGGCGACTTCGCCGATCTGCAGAAGATCGCCGACGCCGCCGCGGACGCGCGCAAGCCCTGGTTCCTGCCCGCATGGTCCCGTGAGGAGAAGGAGTTCGCCGTACGCGCGGGAGTCGACCAGATGGCGCTGATCATGCAGCACGGCGCCCTGGCTGCGGGCTTCTCGGCGCCGCTCGACCAGACACGGCAGATACTCGCCGACACACACTCGTCAGCAGCGGCGCCGTCGGCGTCGGCGGGGTCGCCGTCGGGATCGGCGGACCAGCAATGACGGACGCGGACGTGGACGTGGACTCGGACGTGAAGACCGGCACCGCGGCGGAGCAGAAGAAGGCCGGTCAGCCGCAAGGCGGCGGCAAGACGCGGTGGGGAATCGCGGGTGTCCTCGGCGTCGGCACCTTCGTCAACTACATCGACAGGGTCAACCTCTCCGTGGCCGCCCCCGCGATCATGCGGGACTTCGACATCAACGCCTCGCAGATGGGCCTGCTCGCCTCGGCCTTCCTGTGGACGTACGCGATGCTGCAGCTGCCCGTAGGCTCCGTCATCGACCGGATCGGTGTCACCTGGGTCAACCGGGCCGCCGCCTTCCTGTGGACGGTCGCCTCGTTCGCCTCGGCCGCCGCAGGAGGTCTCGGCCTGCTGCTCGTGAGCCGTCTGCTGCTGGGCGTCGGCGAAGCGCCGACGATCCCCGCGGGCTGGAAGAGCATCGGGCAGTGGTTCCCCAAGCACGAACGCGGCACCGCCACCGCGATCTTCGACGGCTGCGCCAAGCTGTCCAACGTGATCGGCATCCCGGTCATGGCGTTCCTGGTCACCGCGTACAGCTGGCACGCCGCCTTCCTCTTCACGGGGTTGCTCTCCGCCGTCTACCTGGCGGTGTGGTGGCTGCTGTACCTCACCCCCAAGCAGGCACTCGCCAAGGGAAGGCTCGGTCAGGCCGAGTTCGACTACATACGCGAGGGCGGCGGGGACGACGAGGACTCGGCCACCGAGGGCGGCGGATCGCTGAAGGGCATGGGCCATCTGCTGCGGCGCCGCAAGACATGGGGTCTGGCGCTCGGCTACGCGTCCTACACCTACAGCTATTACGTGCTGCTCACCTGGCTCCCCGGCTATCTGGAGAAGCAGTTCCAGGTGAACCTGCTGCAGGGCGGGGTCTACACGATGATCCCCTGGCTCGCGGCCGTCATCGCCCAGTTCCTCGTGGGCGGCATCCTCATGGACCGCTGGCTGCGCCGGGCGCGCGACACCACGCGGGTACGGCGCACCGTGCTCGTCCTGAGCCTGCTGGCCTCGCTGTCCGTGACGGGCGCCGCGTACGCGGAATCCGTGAGCACCGCCCTGGTCTACCTCTCGATCGGTGCGGCGGGCCTGGCGATCTCCGTGCCGGCGGGGTCGAGCATCGTGGCTCTGATCGCACCGGAGGGGTACGCGGGAACGCTTGGGGGGATCGTGAACTTCGTGGCGAACCTGCTCGGCATAGCCGCCCCGATCGTCACGGGAATGGTGGTCGACGCTACGGGCTCGTTCGCCGGTGCCTTCATCGTCACCGGGGCGGTGCTGCTGGGCGGAATCCTCTGCTACACGGCAGTGCTCGGACGTATCGAACGGATGCCCGCCCCCGCCGTCCAGTGAAGCCCCCTGGACCGGAGTCCCGATGAGAACGAACGACACCAACAGCCGATGCCGATGGGAGAGAACCGTATGGGCGACATCGCCGTAGCGCAGTTCGCGCCGGGTGAGGACAAGAACGCGAACCTCGCCGCACTGCGCGAACTGGCCGAGGAGGCCGCGGGCCGCGGTGCGCGGGTCGTCGTCGCACCCGAGTACGCCATGTACACCGCACCCGCCATGGACCGGCGCTTCGTCGACTCGGCGGAGCCCCTGGACGGCCCGTATGCGACGGGGCTGCGCGAACTGGCCGCACAACTCGGCGTACACCTCGTGGCCGGCATGAACGAGCAGCGCGACGGCAGCACGATCTTCAACACGCTCGTCGCCGCAGACCCCGCCGGGGACATCACCGCCCTCTACCGCAAGCTCCACCTCTACGACGCCTTCGGGTTCACGGAGTCCTCGATCGTCCACCCCGGCACGGTCGAAGCCCCCATGACCTTCGAGGCCGACGGCCTCGTCTTCGGGATGCAGACCTGCTACGACCTGCGCTTCCCCGAGGTCACCCGGCGCCTCGTGGACGCGGGTGCCGACGTGGTGCTGGTGCCCGCCGAGTGGGTTCCGGGGCCGCTGAAGGAGGACCACTTCGTCACGCTGCTGCGGGCGCGGGCGATCGAGAACACGGTGTACGTCGCCGCCGCCGACCAGTGCGCACCGACGGGAGCCGGCAACAGCATGATCATCGACCCGATGGGAGTCGTCCTCGCCTCCCTCGGTGAACGTACCGGCACAGCCGTCGCCACCGCTGAACGGGACCGCATGGCCGCGGTACGCAAGGTGAATCCGGCACTCGGTCTGCGCCGGTTCACCGTGACCGGGCGCTGAACTACCCGCTGCCGCGCACTCGCCCCGTGCTGCGGACTCAGCGGGCCCGCACAAGGGCGCGGGCCGGGAATTCCATCCCGGCCCGCTCCCCTGTGCATGGTGTCTCTGTGGCGATGGCCCCCTCGGGGGCACTGCCGCGCTGAAGAGGCGCGCGGACCTCGCCGCTCACTCGGAGTCGTCGTCCGGCTTGTCTTCCCCGGACTCCGCGTCCTTCTCCAGACCGAACTGCTCGATCAGCCACTTGTCGAACTCGATCGAGGCACGCACCCAGCTGACCACGCTGGAGACGAAGTGCTCCAGCGAGACGCCGGTGCCGATCAGCAGCTGAGCCTCGCCGATCAGACGGACCGTGCCGTCGTCATGCGTGTGCGTGTAGACCTTCGGCCACAGCGTCCGCCGGTTCCAGTCGTCGATGGACTCGAGCAGCTTGGGCTTGTCCTCGATCGGGTGGGGCCGGTCGTAGAACGTACGGACGGAGAAGACCTGCTGTTCCTCCTCGCCGCGGAACATGAAGTACGTGCGGAACTCTTCCCACGGCGCCGCGAGGTCTCCCTCTTCGTCGACGACGTACTTCAGCTCCATCTGGTCCAGAAGCTGCTTGACCAGCTCCTGGTCGGGGATGACAGGGCCGGTCGGACCGGATTCCTGCGGGTCGGGCTCCTGGCCCCCGAAATTCGGAATCGAGGACGGATCGATGCTCACCGTGTATGTCCCTTCGTACGGTTCCTACCATCGTCCCTCACACTCGCCCCGTAAACGCAACTCCGAGCCCTGACGGCAACCTTTCGCCCTCGTTCCTTCGTCTCCCACAGGGGAGGCGATACAGATGAGACCAGCCGGTACGGCCTTCAAGGTCGTCTGCCTGACCAGCACCGCAGTGCTGTCACTGACCGGCGTCCTCTTCAGTCTCGTAGCGGCCGACGCCCTCGCGGACGCGGAATTCACAGTGGCCGGATCAGCGGCGTGCGTGACCGGCCTCCTCTTCACAGCCGCGCTGCGGACGGCATGCATCCCCGGCAGACGATCCCGCGAGGCGGCGGGGGACGGCCTGGCCGCCGGCCTCGACGAGGTACGCGCCGCCCCGCTTCACGCGCCCCGCGACGAGCCGACCACCAGGCTCCGCTCGTCCGGTGACACGTCCACCCGTACGGTGTCGCCGTCCACCACCTCGCCCGAGAGGATCTCGCGGGCCAGCTGGTCGCCGATGGTGGTCTGCACGAGGCGCCGCAACGGCCGCGCGCCGTAGGCCGGGTCGTTGCCCTCGCGGGCCAGCCAGGCCAGCGCCTCCTGCGTGACCTCCAGGTCCAGCCGCCGCTCCGCGAGCCGCCGCCGCAGCCCGCCGATCTGCAGCTCGGCGATGCGGCTCAGCTCCTCGGTGCTGAGGGCGGAGAAGACGACCACGTCGTCCAGCCGGTTCAGGAACTCCGGCCGGAAGGAGGAACGCACCGTGGCCAGCACCTTCTCCTTCTTCTCCTCCTCCTTCTCCAGGGGATCCGTCAGGTACTGGCTGCCCAGGTTGGAGGTGAGGACGAGGATGGCGTTGCGGAAATCGACCGTCCGCCCCTGCCCGTCCGTGAGCCGCCCGTCGTCGAGAACCTGGAGCAGGATGTCGAAGACCTCGTGGTGCGCCTTCTCCACCTCGTCCAGCAGCACGACGGTGTACGGGCGCCGCCGCACCGCCTCCGTCAGCTGGCCGCCCTCCTCGTAGCCCACATAGCCGGGAGGTGCGCCGACCAGCCGGGCCACCGAGTGCTTCTCGCCGTACTCGCTCATGTCGATACGGACCATCGCGCGCTCGTCGTCGAAGAGGAACTCCGCGAGCGCCTTGGCCAGTTCGGTCTTGCCGACACCGGTCGGGCCGAGGAAGAGGAAGGAACCCGTGGGGCGGTCCGGGTCGGCGATGCCGGCACGCGTACGGCGGACGGCGTCGGAGACTGCCCTGACGGCCTGGCTCTGGCCGATCAGGCGCCTGCCCAGCTCCTCCTCCATGCGCAGCAGCTTCTGCGTCTCGCCCTCCAGCAGCCGCCCGGCGGGGATGCCGGTCCAGGAGGCGACGACGTCGGCGATGTCGTCCCGGCCGACCTCCTCCTTGACCATCGTCTCGCGCTGCGGCTGCGAAGCGGCCTCCTCCTCGGCTGCCGACGCCTCCTCCAACTCCCGCTCCAGGCCCGGGATCTCCCCGTAAAGCAGCTGAGAGGCGGCTTCGAAGTCGCCCTCGCGCTGGGCCCGTTCGGCCTGGCCGCGCAACTCGTCGAGCTTCTCCTTCAGTTCACCGACCCGGTTGAGGCCCTGCTTCTCCTTCTCCCAGCGGGCGGTGAGACCGCGCAACTCCTCTTCGCGGTCGGCCAGTTCGCGGCGCAGCCGCTCCAGGCGCTCTACGGAGCCGGGGTCGGTCTCGTTGGCCAGCGCCAGTTCCTCCATCTTCAACCGGTCGACGGCGCGCTGGAGTTCGTCGATCTCGACGGGCGAGGAGTCGATCTCCATGCGCAGCCGGGACGCGGCCTCGTCGACGAGGTCGATGGCCTTGTCGGGCAGGAAGCGGGAGGTGATGTAGCGGTCGGAGAGCGCGGCGGCGGCCACGAGGGCGCTGTCCGCGATCTGCACCTTGTGGTGCGCCTCGTAACGGCCCTTGAGCCCGCGGAGGATCGCGATCGAGTCCTCCACGCTCGGCTCCGCCACCAGCACCTGCTGGAAGCGGCGCTCCAGCGCGGCGTCCTTCTCGATCCGCTCGCGGTACTCGTCGAGTGTCGTGGCACCGACCATGCGCAGTTCGCCGCGGGCGAGCATCGGCTTGAGCATGTTGCCCGCGTCCATGGAGGAGTCGCCGCCCGCGCCGGCGCCGACGACCGTGTGCAGCTCGTCGATGAAGGTGATGATCTGCCCGTCGCTGTCCTTGATCTCCGACAGCACGGTCTTGAGCCGTTCCTCGAACTCACCCCGGTACTTCGCACCGGCCACCATCGCGCCCAGGTCGAGGGCCACCAGGCGCTTGTTGCGCAGCGACTCGGGCACGTCGCCCTTGACGATGCGCTGCGCCAGACCTTCGACGACCGCGGTCTTGCCGACGCCGGGCTCGCCGATCAGCACGGGGTTGTTCTTCGTACGCCGCGAGAGCACCTGCACCACGCGGCGGATCTCCTGGTCCCGGCCGATGACCGGGTCGAGCTTCCCCTCACGGGCCGCGGCGGTGAAGTCCGTGCCGAACTTCTCCAGCGCCTTGTACGTGCCTTCGGGGTCGGGGGTCGTCACGCGTCGGCTCCCTCGCATGGCCTGGAAGGCCTCAAGCAGTTTCTTGTCCGTGGCCCCGTGCTCCTTGAGCAGGTCGCCCGTCTGACCGCCCTTGGCGGCGACGCCGATCAGCAGATGCTCGGTGGAGACGTACGCGTCGCCCAGCTCCTTGGCGCGCTGCGTGGCGTCCGCGATGACGGTCAGCAGCGGACGGTCGGGCTGCGGCTTGCCGACAGTCGAACCCTGGACGCTGGGCAGGGCCGCGAGCTGGCGTTCGGCGCCCGAGCGGAGGGCGGCCTGATCGGCGTCTGCGGCGGCGATCAGGTCCGAGATGTTCTCGTTGTCCTCGGCCTGGAGCAGGGCGAGGAGCAGATGAGCCGGGGTGATGTCGGGGTGTCCGTCCCTCACCGCTCGGTCGTTGGCCCCGCTGATCGCTTCCCGGCTCTTGTTGGTCAGCTCGGCGTCCACTGGCGTGCGTCCTCCTTCGTCTCGTCTGTGGCTGCGTCCACGTCTACGTCCGCTGCCGCTGCCAGCCACCGCATCCAGCAAGTTGAGTCTATTCCACTCAACTATCGGGGCACTAGATTCGTTCCCATGACGAGCACGTGCACTTCCCCGGCCATCGCCGTATCCGAAGATCTCGCGGCCTTCTGGCGGGAACGCCACTACGCCACCCTCACGACTCTGCGTCCCGACGGCACACCGCACGTGGTGCCCGTGAGCGTGACGTTCGAACCAGCCACCGCGACAGCCCGCGTGGTCTCACGCCGGACCAGCAAGAAGGTGCGCAACATCGCCGCAGCCGGAAGCGACGGAATGCGCGTAGCCCTCTGCCAGGTCGACCGCGGACGGTGGTCGACGCTGGAGGGCCGCGCCCGTATCCGTACGGACGCCGAGGCGATCACGGACGCGGAGAACCGCTACGAGGAACGCTACGGCCGCCGGCCGCGGCCCAACCCGGAGCGCGTGCTGATCGAGATCGCCGTGAACCGGTCGATGGGACGCGGCATCTGACGGATGCGGACGCGGCACCCGACCGTCGCGTCGACCTGGCACGGCTGGCAGCAGCCACCCTCAGCCCTTCTGCGTGGCCTCAGCGGCCACCGATCTTCTTGAGCACCGCCTTCGCCGACTTCGGATACGGCCGCCCCAGCAGCTCGTCCTTCGACCCGACCGACGTCACGGCCACCAGCGTCCCGGCTCCCCGCGACTTGTCGAAGTCGCGCAGCCAGGGGCCGCCGCTCACGCCCTGCGTGAGCTTGCAGGGCTGAAGCGCCAGGGCACCGACGTTGGCCGCTGCGATCTCGCCGCGGGTGTAGCGGTGGGCCTCACCGGAGCAGTAGTTCAGCGTCTCCCCGTCGTAGGGCGAGGTGACCGGGTAGCCGAGGGTGGCCGTGGTGCCGCTGCGGACCGGTTCGGTCTGCAGGGTGTTCGCACCGTAGACGTCCTGGATGGTGCGGCCGTTGCGCTTCTCCATGCGCAGGAACGCCCAGTCGTGCTGAAGGATCGACTCCAGATCCTTTTCCACGTTCCAGCCGGGCGCCGTCTTCCACGACTTCACCTTCCACCCCTTGGCGAGTACGGCCTTCGGGCCGCCCTCACCTTCGTAACCGGGCTGGAAGTACACCGCCTTCGGCTTCCTCGGACGCTCAGGGCTGGCGATGCAGTGCGCCGCCGTGGCGACGACGCTGCCGTTCGGGGAGTCGACGATGGCGGCCGAGCAGGATTCGGCCTGGTTCTCCGACAGCTTTGCGACGAGCTTCCCCACGGTCTTGACGGTTCCCTTCGGCCACCGGTCCCCCTGGGAGGCCGGGGGGTACGGCGCGGGCGCCGCCGCTCCCATCACGGCCAGAACGGTGGTGCAGGTCACGAAGGCGGCGACGGCCGCGCGTGTCGACGTCATTCCCCCACGCTCGGCCTGCCCTGGCCCCGCGGCCAACCGCACACGCCTGATCGGGTTGAATCGGTATGTTCCGGTCCATGCGGCCATACGTGTCGGGCAGGCTCTTCGTCACTCCAGCCGGCCCGGGACCTGAAGCGGAGCCGCGCAGCCCGACCCTAGTCAGGACATCCGCCGCCGGACCTCACCCAGCACCTCCACCCCCTCGGCGATGTCCGTCGCCGTACTCGCGGCGTACCCCAGGACGAGCCCCGGCCGCCCTCCGCGACGCTGCAGATGCCACGACAGCGGCTGCGTCTTCACGCCCCGCGCAAGCGCGGCGGCCGCAAGGCCGGTGTCCGCGAACGGGGCGTCGAAGGTGACCGTCAGATGCAGCCCGGCCGCCGCTCCGTGCACTGTCGCGTCCGGCAGATGACTCCGGACGGACTCGATCATCACGTCACGGCGACGGCGGTGACGCCTGCGCACGAAGCGCAGTTGCCGTTCCAGCTCACCCGACTCCATCAGCTTCGCCAGTACGAGCTGCGGCAGCACGGCATTGCCGAGATCCGCGTTCCGCTTGGCGTCGACGAGAGCGTCCCCGTACCTCGGCGGTGCGACCAGCCACCCCACCCTCAGTGCGGGCGCGAGGAGCTTGGAGACGCTCCCCGCGTAACAGACCCGCTCCGGCAGCATCGAACGCAGAGCGGACACCGGGGGACGGTCGTAGCGGTGCTCGGCGTCGTAGTCGTCCTCGATGATCAGCCCGCCCGCGGCGGCCCAGCGCATCAGTTCGCGACGCCTGTCACCGCCGAGCACCACCCCGGTCGGGAACTGGTGCGCCGGAGTCAGCAGTACGGCCGTGGCACCCGTCGCACCCAGCTCGTCGACCCGAATGCCCTCCGCGTCGACGGCGACCGCAGGCGTGGCCAACTCCCGGCTGCGCAGCAGCTGACGGGCGCCGAGCGAGCCGGGCTCCTCCACCGCGACCCCGTCCACGCCTTCCTGCCGCAGCACGTGCGCGAGCAGCGCGAGCGCTTGCGCGACACCGGCGACGACGATCACCTCGCCTGCGTCGACCCGGATCCCGCGGTTGCGTGCGAGCCAGCCGGCGACGGCCGTACGCAGCGCAAGCGTGCCCCGGGGATCCCCGTATCCGAGGTCGGAGGCCGACAGCGCCCCGAGCACGGACCGTTCGGCGCGCATCCAGGCCGTTCGCGGGAACGCGGCCAGGTCGGGCACCCCGGGCGTCAGGTCGATACGGGCCGGCGCGGCACGCAGCTTCTCGAAGATCTCGGCGTCGGGCTCGCCCTCGAAGACAGCGCCCGGAGTCCGCTCAGCCGCAGCGCCACCGAGGACCTCCAGCGGTACGCGCCCGGCAGCCGCATCCGGCTGACCGGCCGTTGCCGTCGCGGAAGGCACGGGGGAAGCCACGGGAGAGGCGACGACGACGGTTCCGGCCCGCCCTCGTCCGGCGACGTGACCGTCCTCGCTCAGCCGCTGGTACGCCTCGGTGACCACACCGCGCGAGACCCGCAGCTCCCCGGCCAGAACCCGCGAGGCCGGCAGTCTGCTGCCCACCGGAAGGCGCCCGTCCGAGATCGCGAGCCGGAGCTGCATGGCCAGCCACTCGGACAGCCCGCCCGCCGGGGCCTCGGCGGCATCCAGCTGCAGGAAGTCGGACCCCGCCGTTGTGGCCCTGCCGACTCCACCATCTTTGGCCCTGTCCATCGGTCCATAGTTCCAGCAGGGTTGATGTCACGGACAGAGGCGGGACGGCGGGAGAGCGAGGACGGTTGTGACAGCAGTCGGCTACGTACACGGCTACTCGGAACGTGAGGCCCACCGCCTCGGCGACCAGGCCGACACCCTCGCGGCACTGCTCCACCGCGGCACCGCCTACCCGCCCGGCAGCCGGGTGCTGGAGGCCGGCTGCGGAATCGGCGCCCAGACGGTGCATCTGGCCGCCTCCAGCCCTGGGGCGCACATCGTCGCCGTGGACGCCTCAGAGGACTCCCTCGTCCAGGCCCGCGCCCGCGTGACGGCCCGGTTCCCCGGGGCGCACGTGGAGTGGCGCCAGGCCGACCTGTTCGAACTCCCTTACGGCGACGCGGAGTTCGACCATCTCTTCGTGTGCTTCGTACTGGAGCATCTGCACGAGCCCGGGCGGGCGCTGGCCTCACTGCGGCGGCTGCTGCGTCCGGGAGGCACCATCACGGTGATCGAGGGAGACCACGGCTCGGTCTTCTTCCACCCGCACAGCGCCCGCGCGCATGCGGCGATCGGCCATCAGGTGCAGCTGCAGTCCGCAGCCGGCGGGGACGCCCTCATCGGCCGCCGCCTGCACCCGCTGCTCGACGAAGCCAGCTACGGGCACATCGACGTGCAGCCGCGCACGGTCTACGCCGACCCGAGCCGTCCCGAACTCGTCGAGGGCTTCACCCGCAACACCTTCATCGCGATGATCGAACTGATCCGTGACGACGTCCTGGCGGCAGGCCTCACCACAGCCGACGCCTGGGACCGCGGCATCGCCGACCTTCGCCGCACCGCCGAGCCGGGCGGCACCTTCCACTACACGTACTTCAAGGCGGTCGCCGCCAATCCCGGGCACGGTGGGGCGGAACCTCTGGGGGAGAGTATGAGATCCGACCGTCCCCCGACCGCCTGCCGGGGTTGATCTTCGCGCCCGCCGGAGAGCGGAAGACCGTCAAGAGCCCCCTGCATCTCGACTTCCGCCCTGACGACCAGGCGGCGGAGGTGACCCGGCTCCTGGCCCACGGTGCACGCCACGCAGACGTCGGCCAGAGCGAGGCGGACCCCTGGGTCGTACTCGCGGACCCGGAGGGCAACAAGTTCTGCGTCCTCGGCCCACGCCGCCCATGAGAAGACCCCCTCCGCACACACGGAGGGGGCCGGCCGGGAACGAACCGGACCGTCAGTCGCGGCGGTTCTTCGGGCGCCAGACGACAAGCGCACCGGACTGGTGGACGTCCTGATAGGGCACCAGGTCGCGCCGGTAGGACGCGTGGACCTGGGCCTCGCGCTGCTGCATGGCCGCCGCGGCACCCTCGACCGCCTGCTGCAGTTCGACGACGCGGGACTTGAGCGCGGCGACCTGGTTCTCCAGTTCGATGATGCGCTTGATGCCCGCGAGGTTGATGCCCTCGTCCTGGCTCAACTCCTGTACCTGCCGCAGGAGTTCGATGTCGCGCGCGGAGTAACGGCGGCCCCGCCCGGCCGCGCGGTCCGGTGAGACGAGGCCGAGACGGTCGTACTGCCGCAGTGTCTGCGGATGCAGACCGGACAGCTGAGCGGCGACTGAGATGACGTAGACCGGTGACTCCTCGGTCAGCTGATAGGGATTGCGTCGTCCGCCTGACCCGTTCACCTCAGTCTCCCTTCGCGGCCTTGAACAGCGCGGCCCTCGGGTCCTCCGCTGCCGTCGCGTCGCGGTAGGACTCCAGGATGCCCTTCGCCTTCTCGCTCAAATCCTTCGGCACTGATACGTCGATGGTGACCAGCAGATCGCCGCGCGACCCGTCCTTGCGGACCGCGCCCTTTCCGCGTGCCCGCATCGTACGGCCGCTCGGCGTGCCTGGCGGCAGTTTGAGCGTGACAGGCGGACCGCCGAGCGTGGGCACCTTGATCTCGCCGCCGAGCGCCGCCTCCGGGTAGGTGACGGGCACGGACACCGTCAGGTTGTCGCCCCTGCGCCCGAAGACCGGGTGCCGGTCGACGTGCACGACGACGTACAGGTCACCTGCGGGACCGCCGCGCTCGCCGGGGGCACCCTTGCCGCGCAGCCTGATGCGCTGCCCGTCACTGACGCCCGCGGGGATGCGGACCTGCATGGTCCGCGAACTCGTCGCACGGCCCGACCCCTTGCACACGTCGCAGGGGTCCTGGGCGATCAGCCCGCGGCCCTTGCAGTCCACACAGGGATCGGTCAGCGAGAAGCCGCCACCGCCGCCGCGGGAGACCTGGCCGGTCCCGACGCAGGTGGGGCACACACGCGGCGTGCCGTTCTTGTCGCCCGTACCGGCGCACGTCTTGCACGCGGCCGAGGAGGACATCCGCAACGGCACCGTGGCACCGTCGACAGCCTCGGTGAAGCTGAGCGTCACCTCGGACTCGACGTCCTGGCCGCGCCGGGGCTGCGTACGCGTACCGGCGCCGCCACGGTTGAACAGGCCGCCGAAGACGTCACCGAGACCGCCGCCGAAGCCGCCCGCACCGCCGGGGCCGCCGGCGCCTCCACCCGGCTGCGTGCCTCCGAAGAGGTCGCTCAGGTCGAAGTTGAAGCCGCCCGCACCGCCGGGACCACCTGGGCCGCCGGTCCTGATCCCGCCGTTGCCGAAGAGGGCACGCGCCTCGTCGTACTCCTTGCGGCGCTTGGAGTCGCCGAGTACGTCGTAGGCCTCGGAAGCGTTCTTGAAGCGCTCCTCGGCCTTTTCGTCGCCCCTGTTCGCGTCGGGGTGGTTCTCACGGGCGAGCTTGCGGTACGCCTTCTTGATCTCGGCCTCGGTGGCGTCCTTGGGAACGCCGAGGACCTTGTAGTAGTCCTTCTCGATGAAGTCCTTGGTACTCATCCGCGGCGTCCCTCCTCCCGCTCTGTTCGCCGACCGGTGGCCGGCCCGACGTCCGGGCCGGCCCTCTGCTCGCTGCCGTGGTCAGCCCTGGTCGGGGCCACCGTTCTCCTCTTCGTCGGCGGGTTCCTCACCGCCGGCGCCCGTGGCGCCCGGCTGCGGCTCGGCGACACCGACCCTGGCGGGACGGATCGTACGTTCGCCGATTCGGTACCCGGGCTGCAGGATCTGCACGCACGTCGTCTCTGTGACGTCCGGCGCGTACGAGTGCATCAGCGCCTCGTGCACAGTCGGGTCGAAGGGCTCACCCTCCTTGCCGAACTGCATCAGACCCATCTTGGCCGCGACCATCTCCAGCGACTCGGCCACCGACTTGAAGCCGCCGACCAGCTCACCGTGGTCCCGTGCACGCCCGATGTCGTCGAGCACGGGCAGCAGCTCGGTCAGCAGGTTCGCAATCGCGACCTCCTTGACCGCGGCGCGGTCACGGTCGACACGGCGGCGGTAGTTCTGGAACTCCGCCTGGAGACGCTGCAGATCCTGCGTGCGGTCGTGGAGCGCAGTGCGGGTCTGGTCCAGCTGAGCGGTGAGAGCCGCTTCCTGCGAACCCAGGCCCTGACCCTGGCCCGCTTCCTGGCCGGGCTGGCCTTCCTGCTCGTTCTCGGTCATGTCCCCGGCCCGGTCCGCCGGGCCCCCCGCCTCATCGGCGGGGGCTGCACCGGCGGCCTGCGCCGTAGCGTCATCGGGCTGTACGGCGTCGGCAGGGACGTCGGACTTCTGATCGAAGCCCGGGGTCTCCTCCGTCACGCGGCACCATCCTTCGGCTTCTGCTCCTCGTCGACGATCTCGGCGTCGACGACATCCTCGTCACCGTCGGCCTTGGCGTCACCGGCACCGGCACCGGCACCTTCAGCACCGGCCTGCGCACCCGCGCCGTCGCCCTGAGCGGCCTGCGCGTCGGCGTACATGGCCTGACCGAGCTTCTGGCTGGTCGCCGCGACCTTCTCGCTGGCCTCGCGGATCGCCGCGGTGTCCTCGCCCTTCAGCTTCTCCTTCAGGTCCTCGGTGGCTTCCTCGACCTCGGTCTTGATCTCCCCCGGGACCTTCTCCTCGTTGTCCTGGAGGAACTTCTCCGTCGTGTAGACCAGTTGCTCGGCCTGGTTGCGCGTCTCGGCCGACTCACGGCGCTTGGCGTCCTCGTCGGCGTACTGCTCGGCGTCGCGCATCATGCGCTCGATGTCGTCCTTCGGCAGCGCCGAGCCGCCGGTGACGGTCATCCGCTGCTCCTTGCCCGTCCCGAGGTCCTTCGCCGAGACGTGCATGATGCCGTTCGCGTCGATGTCGAACGTGACCTCGATCTGCGGGACGTTGCGCGGGGCGGGCGGCAGACCCGTCAGCTCGAACATGCCGAGCTTCTTGTTGTACGCCGCGATCTCGCGCTCACCCTGGAAGACCTGGATCTGCACCGACGGCTGGTTGTCCTCGGCCGTGGTGAAGGTCTCCGAACGCTTCGTCGGAATCGTGGTGTTGCGCTCGATCAGCTTGGTCATGATGCCGCCCTTGGTCTCGATACCGAGGGACAGCGGGGTGACGTCCAGCAGGAGGACGTCCTTGACCTCGCCCTTGAGCACACCGGCCTGGAGGCTGGCGCCGATGGCGACGACCTCGTCCGGGTTGACGCCCTTGTTGGCGTCCTTGCCGCCGGTCAGGTCGCGGACCAGCTCGGCGACGGCGGGCATACGGGTCGACCCACCGACCAGCACCACGTGGTCGATCTCGGACAGCTGGATGCTGGCGTCCTTGATGACGTTGTGGAACGGGGTCTTACAACGCTCCAGCAGGTCCTGGCTCAGCTGCTGGAACTGGGCGCGCGTGAGCTTCTCGTCCAGGTGCAGCGGGCCCTCGGCCGACGCCGTGATGTAGGGCAGGTTGATGTTGGTCTCGGTCGAGCTGGACAGCTCGATCTTCGCCTTCTCCGCGGCCTCGCGGAGACGCTGCAGAGCCATCTTGTCCTTGCCCAGGTCCACGCCGTGCCCGGACTGGAACTGCTTGACCAGGTGGTCGACGATGCGCTGGTCCCAGTCGTCACCGCCGAGCTGGTTGTCGCCGTTGGTGGCCTTCACCTCGACGACGCCGTCACCGATCTCCAGCAGCGAGACGTCGAAGGTGCCGCCACCGAGGTCGAAGACCAGAATCGTCTGGTCTTCCTTCTCCATCCCGTAGGCGAGAGCGGCGGCCGTCGGCTCGTTGACGATACGCAGCACATTGAGGCCCGCGATCTCGCCGGCCTCCTTGGTGGCCTGACGCTCGGCGTCGTTGAAGTACGCCGGGACGGTCACCACCGCGTCCTCGACCTTCTCGCCGAGGTAGGACTCCGCATCACGCTTCAGCTTCTGCAGCACGAAGGCGCTCATCTGCTGAGGGTTGAAGTCCTTGCCGTCCAGGTTGATCTTCCAGTCGGTGCCCATGTGACGCTTGACCGACCGGACCGTCCTGTCGACGTTGGTGACCGCCTGTCGCTTGGCCACCTCGCCGACGAGTACCTCGCCGTTCTTCGCGAACGCCACAACGGACGGCGTGGTCCTGGCGCCCTCGGCGTTGGTGATGACGGTGGGCTCACCGCCTTCGAGAACACTGACGACGGAGTTCGTCGTGCCCAGGTCGATGCCGACCGCACGTGCCATTTCGGTTTCCTCCAGCTGATGTCTTGAGTGAAGCTGACTCAAGACTGCCTGGCCGATCCGAGTACGTCAACTGACCTGAGTAGGGGCGACTCAACTCTTATGCCGTCTTTATGCGCACCCCGCTCTGAGCAGGGACGGAGCGAGGCCTGAGGCCTGCCGTCGTACCGTG
This sequence comes from Streptomyces sp., assembly GCA_035556995.1. GTDB lineage: Bacteria > Actinomycetota > Actinomycetes > Streptomycetales > Streptomycetaceae > Streptomyces. The sequence continues at coordinate 1,352 of DATMEI010000886.1, read as the reverse complement.
TCCGTGGTCGCGGCCGTGGTCCGTTCGTGGACCCACGGTTCGCCGGCCCGGCATCGGTCTCGCCGCCCGCGAGGCCGTCCCCCGCGACGCAGATCACCGCGTGCCCGGGTACCAGCACCCCCGGGAAAGTGGGTAGTCTCGAACGGATCAGATAAGTTACCGCTTAGTAAGCCAGAGCGAGCCGGGCAGCCAGACGCAGCTCGCCCCGCAGGTCCGAGGAGCCCCCATGCAACTCGCCGCGATCGTCGTTTCGCTGGTGCTGGGCGCGGTCGGCATCGCGCTGTTCGCGCGCGCCATCGCGCAGATCTACCGTTTCGTCCGGCTGGGACAGCCGGTTCCCGCCGGCCTCCGCACGGACGATCCGGCACAGCGCACCCTCACCTTGGCCCGCGAGTTCTTCGGTCATACGCGCATGAACCGCTGGGGCATCGTCGGCTTCGCGCACTGGTTCGTCGCCGTCGGGTTCTTCACGCTCGTCCTGACCCTCGTGCACGCCTTCGGGCAGCTCTTCCAGGCGGACTGGACGCTGCCGCTCATCGGCACCTGGGCGCCGTACGAGGTCTTCACCGAGTTCATCGGCCTGATGACGACGCTGGGAATCCTCACGCTCATCGTCATCCGGCAGCTGAACCTGCCCTCCCGCGCCGGGCGCAAGTCCCGCTTCACCGGCTCCAAGGCGGGCCAGGCCTACTTCGTCGAGTACGTCATCCTCATCATCGGCGTGGCCATCCTGACCCTGCGCGGACTGGAGGGGGCGCTGCACGACGTGCACGGCTACGAGGCCGCGTACTTCGTCTCGTACCCCTTGATCGCCGCGCTCGAGGGCCTGAGCACCGGCACGCTGCAGAACCTGACGTACCTGGTCGCGCTGATCAAGATCGGCACCACCGGCGTGTGGATGATCGTCGTCGGCCTCAACACCAACATGGGTGTGGCCTGGCACCGCTTCCTCGCCTTCCCCAACATCTGGTTCAAGCGCGAGGCGCGCGGCGGCACCGCACTGGGCGAGCTGCAGCCGATGACGTCCGCCGGCAAGCTGCTCGGCGGTTGCCTTCTCCTCACCCTCCATCGTCTTGCCGCCGCCGGCGAGCAGGTAGGGGGCCTTGGCGTGCGCGTGGTCGCGCAGCGACATGATCAGCAGCTTGGGCGAGAGCGGCTTGCCGGTGTTCCAGGCGGGGCACTGCGACTGGCAGCGCCCGCACTCCGTGCAGGTGGAGAAGTCGAGGATGCCCTTCCAGGAGAAGTGCTCGACCTGGGAGACGCCGAACTGGTCGTCCTCGCCCGGGTCCTCGAAGTCGATCGGCCTGCCGCCCGAGACCATGGGCGGGAGCGCGCCGAGCGCGACGTCGCCG